>JABDIZ010000297.1 GCA_013003465.1 Rhodothermaceae bacterium | reverse complement strand
GGTCAGGGTTGGGAAAGAGAGGGCGTGGGGAGAGGGCTAGGCATGACTAGCCTCACATCCCTACATCTGTACTCAAAAAAGGCGGGGACGCGGTGCGGCACCACGTCCCCGCTGGGATTCAGCTAGGGCGCGCCAATCAGTCCATGTTCATGCCAGCGCACTCGCCCGCTTCGCGCGCGTCGTCCAGGCGGCCCAGGGGCGTGTAGACTTGGAAGAGGGCCTGGCAGATGTCGGCCGCGTCCTCGCCGCTGGCTTCCGTCAGCGAGCGCGCCTCCACGAGGTAGGGCACTGCCTGCTCGAAAAGGGCGTCGCGCTCTTCTCGGAGCCGGTTCGCCTCGGCATCCGTGAGGGTCTCATCGGTGAGGCGCTGGTTGATATCGAAGCCTTGGTTCTGGTAGGCGGCCCCGAGGTTGTACTGCGCGTTGGCATTCGAACCGTCAAGCTCCACGGCCTGCGTGAGGTTGGTGATGGCCTCATCGTAGCGCTTGAGTTGGAGCAGCGTCGAACCGTAATTGTAGAGCAGGAGCGCGTTGTCGGGGTCATTGGCGAGCATTTCCTGATAGGCCTCCACCGCGCGGTCCTGCTGCCCCGTGATCGCGTATGCGTTGAGCAACTCGGCCCGGATGGCCTCGTCGTCTGGATGCATGGTCTGGCCTTCTTCGAGCACCTCCACGGCGCGTGAGCCCTGGTCGGTGGCAAGGAGGGCACGGCCGAGATAGCGGTAGGCTTCCGCGTCCGCCGTGCCGATGCTCACCGCACGCTCCAGCGGCTCGATGGCGGTATCCGCTTCGCCCTTAGCGAGGTAGGCCAGTCCGAGGTAGAAATGTCCGGCGGAAGAATCCGACTCGACGTAGATGGCGTTGTCGAACGTCTGGATGGCGTTGTCGAGCGCGCTGTCGTCGCCGCCGCTCTGCTGGAAGAGTGCGACGCCCTTGTTGATCTCGTTGCCCCAGGCAGCGGTGCGGTAGACGGCGATCTCTGTATTGGCGGGGTCGAGGGCCATGGCGCGGTCGAGCGACGTAACCATGTCGGCGAGGAGCACACGGCGTTCAGCCGGGTCGCGCATGTTCTCGGACTGGAGGTAGAGGACACGCGCCTTGAGGGCGTGTGCTTCGGCGTTGTCCGGGTTGGTTTCGAGCGCTCGGTTCAGGTTCTCGAGCGCGAGGTCATACTCCTCTTGATTGACGTAGAGCTTTGCGCCTTCTACATCAGGGTCGGAGGAGCAGCCATCGGCCCCGGCAAGTAGGAAGACGGCGCACACAAGGGCGACGAGAAGGCGGGAAGGGTGAAGGCGTGACATGGCGGTAGGATGGGGCTGGGGTGGCGGTCCACGAGGCCATTCGGGCGGATAAATCAGGCCGAATGCAGGCAAAAGCTACGGTTATCTTGCACACCTGACAAGCTGCGAAGGTCCCCGGAGGGCCGAGCTTTCACCTCGAGTTCCCCTATCCGTTCTTCTTCAACGGCACCGATTCCCTCCCCATGTCGCCTGCGCTGCGCGCCTTTCTTCACGGCCTCATTGACTACGCAGGGCTCTTTCCGCCCGCCCGCCTCGACCTCGATCCGGCACTCCATCACTACGCCCGCTACCGGCAGAGCGCCGATGCCTGGATGCTCTCACGGTTCATCATTCCAGCGCCTAGGCTCGGCGAGTTGGACGCCTACGCAGCACGCTTCGCTGAGCCCCCGCCGTTCGTCTTCTCCATCCTCGGCCACCCGGCCGACGGCGACCTGTTCGGAGCGATGCGGCAGACGCTGGCTGACGCGCGGGCGTTCGAAGTGCGCCATGCTGGAAACGTGGCGGCCGACCTCTTTGAGTTCAAGCTGCCGACGCACATCACCGAAGACGCCTCCGCGCTCGGTGAGTTGTTCGAGGCCGCCGACGAGGGCTTGCGTCTCCGCGCGGGTGAGCCCGCCCACGGCTTCTTCGAGGTGCCGCTGCTCGGCGACGACTGGCGCTGCGGCGTAGACACGGTAGCTGATGTGGCGGCGGCGCACAACGCCAACGCCGGGCGCCCGAGCGTCGGGCTCAAGCTCCGCTGCGGCGGTGTCACGCCCGATGCCTTCCCGACCCCCGAAGCCCTCGCGTGCGCCATTGCCGCGTGCCACGAGGCAGGGGTGCCCTTCAAGGCGACGGCAGGGCTGCATCATCCTGTGCGCCATTATGCCGATGAAGTCGGGGCGATGATGCACGGGTTCCTGAATGTCTTCGGCGCGGCTATCCTCACCCGCGCGCATGCCCTCGACCGCGCCACCATCGAGCGAATGCTCCTGGATGAGCAGCCGGACCACTTCATCTTCGACGACGACTGCTTCCGCTGGACAGACCTCGGGGTGATGCCCGACGAGATCGCGGAGGCGCGGTCCCAGTTCGCCACGTCGTATGGTTCCTGCTCCTTCATCGAGCCACGTGAGGACTTGCAGGCGCTCGGCCTGCTCGATGCCGTTGCGGTCTGAGTTCGGTTCGCTCCACGTTCTTCGCTCTTCACTCGCTCAATCCTGTTCGCGCTCCTCACTCATGCGCTCCTTCCTCGACGTTCCTGCCGACTCGCCGTTTCCGATTCAGAACCTGCCCTACGGAGTATTCTCGCGCGATGACGGGAGTGATCCGGCTATCGGCGTGCGCATCGGTGATCAAGTACTCGATCTCGCTGTGCTGGAAGAGCGCGGCCTACTCGATGCGGCACTGAAGGGCGTCCGCGTCTTCAATCAGCCGACACTGAATGCATTCATGGCGCGTGGCCGGCTGGTGTGGCAGGCCGTTCGCGCGCGGTTGCAGGATCTGCTGAGCGCGGAAGGGGATCCGGCGCTGCGTGAAGACGACGAGCTGCGCGACGTTGCCCTCGTGTCCGTCGCCGCCGTGACGATGCACCTGCCCGCTGCCATCGGCGACTATACCGACTTTTACTCGTCGCGGCAGCACGCGACCAACGTCGGCACCATGTTCCGTGGGCCGGAGAAGGCGCTGATGCCCAACTGGCTGCACCTACCAGTGGGCTACCACGGGCGCGCGTCTTCGGTCCTCATCAGCGGGACGGACATCGTGCGGCCGAAAGGGCAGCAGAAACCTGAGGACGCGCCGCCGCTGTTCGGTCCCTCGAAACTGCTCGACATCGAACTCGAACTCGGCTTCTTTGTCGGGCCGGGCAACGACATCGGCACGCCGATCACGATGGCCGAAGCGCCCGATCACATCTTCGGCTTTGTGCTCGTCAACGACTGGAGCGCGCGCGATATCCAGAAGTGGGAGTACGTCCCGCTCGGCCCCTTCCTCGGGAAGAACTTTGCCACGAGCATCAGCCCGTGGGTGGTGCCCTACGATGCACTCGCCCCCTTCCGCATCGAGGGCGAGCCGCAGACGCCCGAGGCAGGCAACCCCGAGCCGTTGCCGTACCTCCGACAAGACGAGCCGCGTAGCCTCGATCTCACCCTCGACGTGCTCCTCGACTCGGCCGCCATGCGCGAGGCGAATACGGAACCGGCGCGCGTCGCCCGGTCGAATGCATGCTACCTCTACTGGAGCCCCGAGCAGCAACTCGTCCACCACACCGTCAACGGCTGCAACGCACGGCCGGGCGACCTGATGGCCTCCGGCACCATCAGCGGCGAGACACCCGACAGCTACGGCAGCTTCCTCGAACTGACCTGGCGCGGCTCGAAGCCGATTACCTTGCCCTCCGGCGAGGAACGCAAGTTTCTTCAGGACGGCGATCGCGTCGTTCTGACCGGGCACGCCGACAGCGAAGACGCCGACGGGCCGTACCGCGTCGGCTTCGGCGAAGTAGAGGGCGTCGTCCGGCCCGCACGCGGCGGCTGAGTTGCGCGCCGTTTTCTGCCGAATGATGTAAGCGCTTCACCGGAACTTTGCAGAGGCGCGCAAAGCCTCTATATTAGCGCCCCGAACGCGACGCCCGCCGGTTCTGCGTCGTCCGCACCTTCCGGAAGTCACCCAGCTCCCTCGCACGGACCCTGCCTCGTATGCACCTTGCCACTGCGTCGCGTTTTCTTCGCCATACGATTCCGCTCAAGCTCTCGGACTTCATCTACGAGTACCCGAAGGAGCTGATCGCCAACTATCCGGCCGAGCCGCGCGAAGAGGCTCGCCTGATGGTCGTGGACCGGGAGGCCGAAGCCATTGAGCACCGCACCCTCGCGGATCTGCCCGACTACTTCGAGGAGGGCGATGTTCTCGTCGCCAACGACTCGAAGGTCTTTCCGGCTCGGCTCTACGGGACGAAGGAGAAGACCGGGGCAAAGGTCGAAGTCTTCCTCCTCCGCGAACTCAACCCCGAGACGCGGCTGTGGGACGTGATCGTCGAGCCCGCACGGAAGGTGCGGGTTGGCAACAAGCTCTTCTTCAGCGAGGGGCTCGCCGCCGAGGTCATCGACAACACCACGAGTCGAGGCCGGACGCTCCGGTTCCTCTTCGACGACGAGCCGGAGGCCCTCTATGCGCTCATCGAGCGGATCGGGCATACGCCGCTGCCGCGTTACATCCGCCGCGAGGCGGAGCCGGAAGACAAGACGCGCTACCAGACCCTCTTCGCGAAGCACCGTGGCGCCGTAGCCGCGCCCGCGGCCGGGTTGCATTTCACCGATGCGTTGGTGGACACCCTGACGGCGAAGGGGGTGGACGTGACCACCGTCACGCTGCATACCGGACTGGGGACTTTCCGCCCCGTGGAGGTCGAGGATCTGACGAAGCACCGGATGGATTCCGAGAACTTCCAGATCAGCGCCGAGGCCGCTACGACGGTCAACCGCGCGCTCACCTCGCGCACCAACAAAGTCACCGTCTGCTCCACCACGACCGTCCGCGCCATCGAATCGAGCCTCTCGGCAGACCGCAATCTGAAGGCCGGATCGGGCTGGACCGACAAGTTCATCTACCCGCCTCACGAGTTCCACATCACGGAGCGGCTGCTGACTAACTTCCAGATGCCGCGCTCGACGCTCCTCATCATGGTGGCGGCGTTCGGCGGCGCGGACCTGATCCGGCATGCTTACAACGAGGCTATGAAGGAGGAGTACCGGCTGTTCGCCTTCGGCGACGCGATGCTTATCGTGTAGCGTAGTGGGTGTTGCGCATGGATGAGTCCGAACACGCAACACGCAACATGCAACGGGGTAGTGTAGCCGTGGTCATTCCAGCGGCGGGCAGCGGCTCTCGGATGGGCGGCGTGCCGAAGCAGTTTCGTTTGCTCGGCGAGGCCCCGGTGCTCGTGCAGACGCTGCGCGCCTTTGAGGAGCATTCTGCAGTAGACCGGTGCGTCGTGGCGACGGCCGAGGCCGAAGTCGCTGTGGTGGAGGCGATGCTCGCCAGCTATGGGCTCGCCGCTCGTGTGGTGCCCGGCGGAGCAACGCGGCAAGACTCCGTAGGGCAGGGACTCGCTGCGCTACCCGATGGCGTGGACGTGGTGCTGGTGCACGATGCCGTCCGGCCGTTCATCGGGGCGGAGCGGATCACGGCGGTGATCGAAGCCTCACGGGAGCACGAAGCGGCCGCCCTCGCCGTGCCCGTCGCCGACACCCTCCGCCGCGGTGAGGCCGGGCACTTCAGCGACACGGTGGATCGCACGGATCTCTGGCGGATGCAGACGCCGCAAGCCGCCCGGCTCGATCTGCTGCGCCAGGCGCACAGGCAGGCGAGGGCGGAGGGCTTCTGCGGCACCGACGAAGTGGAGGTGCTCCAGCGAGCCGGGCACGCCGTCCGCCTCGTCGAAGGAGATGCGCACAACCTCAAGCTGACCCATCCGGGCGACTGGGAGATTGCCGAAGTGCTGTGGGCGAAATGGGAGCGGGAGCATGGAAGAAGGGGCGAGCAGGGGAAAGAGGGAACGCCGGTGGCGTAGCTTCATCGTTCTTCTGCCTTTCCTTCTCGGTCTTCTGATCAACCCGTGCGCATCGGTATCGGCTACGACGTTCACCGCCTCACCGAGGGGCGTCCGCTCATCCTCGGTGGCATCACCGTGCCCTCACCGCTCGGCCTCGACGGGCACTCGGACGCCGACGTGCTCACACACGCCATCATCGACGCGCTGCTTGGCGCCGCGGCGCTCGGCGACATCGGCCAGCACTTCCCCGACACCGATTCTGCGTGGAAAGGCGCCGACAGCATCGAATTGCTGAGGGAAGTCGTGCGACTGATAGGAGCGGAGGGCTACGCGGTCGGCAATGTGGACGCAGTCGTGGTGCTCCAGCGCCCCAAGCTCCGCCCCCACATTGACGCGATGCGCGCGCGGTTGGCTGAGGTCTTGGAGGTGGTGGTCGGTCAGGTATCCATCAAGGCGACGACAGGGGAAGGGATGGGCTTCGCGGGACGAGAGGAAGGCGCGGCGGCGCATGCCGTGGCGCTGCTCGTAGCGTGTGAGGCCTGAACCGTGCTGTTCGAATCGGTCCAGCAACTCGCCGAGTGGATGCAGGGGCTCCCGCCGCTGAGTCTCTACCTCGTGCTGATCGGTATTGCCTACGGCGAGAACGTGCTGCCGCCCGTCCCCGGCGATGTCGCCATCGTGATCGGGGGCTATCTGATCGGGCTCGGACTGATCAGCTTCGTCCCGGCCCTCGTGCTGTGTAGCCTTGCCAGTGCGCTGGGCTTTATGACGATGTACGCCATCGGCAAGGCGCTGGGTGATGCGGTGGAGGATCCGAAGCGGGTGCGCTGGATTCCGAAGGGCCCCGTGCGGATGGTCAAGCGCTGGCTCCAGCGCTGGGGCTACGGGGTCGTGGCGGCCAACCGGTTCCTGAGTGGCGGGCGGGCGGTGATCGCGCTCCTTTCGGGCGCCTCCGATCTGCGTCTCGGTTGGACCTTCCTCCTCGCCACGCTCAGCGCGACGGTCTGGATTGGGCTCCTCCTCTACGCAGGCTACGCCGTGGGCGCCAACTGGGAATCCATCCTCCCGATTCTGCGCACCTATGGGCAAGTCATCACGGCGGTGCTCGTGCTCTTCGTGACGGGCCTCGTCGTCCGCTGGTGGTGGCGGCGGCGGTACGGGAAGGGGCCAGGCGAGCCTGACGCGCCAAGAAACCGCGAAGACCCGAGTCGCTGAATACTCCGGTGGGCTCGCGCGTTGACAGGGGCGCGCGCAGGTCCGTAGCTTAACTGTCTAGTCCGCGCGCAGCCTCGTTTCGTTCGAGGGCCTTCGCTGGTGTAGCTCAATTGGTAGAGCAGCTGATTTGTAATCAGCAGGTTGGGGGTTCGAGTCCCTTCACCAGCTCTGCTGAGCGCGCTGCGCTGCACGACGGCGGGTGTTCTTTTTCTTATGGGCAGGTGGCCGAGTGGTTAAAGGCGACAGACTGTAAATCTGTTCTCAAACGAGTACGGAGGTTCGAATCCTTCCCTGCCCACCGAGGTGTTTCTCGGTTTCTGGTTCGCGGACAAGCAACTGAAAACCAGCAACTAGAAACCCCACTCGCGGGAGTAGCTCAGTTGGTAGAGCATCAGCCTTCCAAGCTGAGGGTCGCGAGTTCGAGTCTCGTCTCCCGCTCCGCCGACTTCCGGTTGGCGATTTCTGATTTACGATTGATTTGGGGCCGTCCTCTTGTCAACCGTGGCTCGGCAATCGTAACTCGACAGTCTGCCGCCTCCTTAGCTCAGTGGTAGAGCACTTCCATGGTAAGGAAGGGGTCCCCGGTTCAAATCCGGGAGGAGGCTCCACGCATCGCGTGCG
>JABDIZ010000280.1 GCA_013003465.1 Rhodothermaceae bacterium | reverse complement strand
CGCCTAGGGCGGGCAGGAAGATGACCAGCGAGACGAGGTTCGGAATGTCTGCGAGAACGCTCATGTGGGGCGACGCTCGACGCGCCTATCACTGACTGCGGCCTCTGGCGGCCGCCAGAGGCTAGACGAACATCAGGAGGGCGACCACGACGACCACGCCGAAGACGACGGCCGCGGCGTAGGTCTGCACCCCGCCGGTCTGGATGCCGCGGAGGACGCCAGAGGCGCCACGGACGGATCGGGCGAGGCCCGTGACGGCGCCGTCGACCACGTTTTTGTCGAAGGGGGCGAACACCTTGCGGGCGCCGTCGACGACAGCGCGGACGAACGTGGCGTTGTAGAACTCGTCCCAGCCGTACTTGCGAGAGGCAGGCGTGTAGAGCCAGCCCATCATCTTGAAGAGGCGGCGGTCGGCGTCGAGGCCTCTGGCGCCAAAGCGGAACCAGAACCATGCGATCGACACGCCGCCGATGGCGATCAGCGAGCCGACGCCGAGGAGCAGCCACTCGACTGCGTGCGACGGCTTATACGAGAACGTCGCCTCGGCCACAGGCCCGTCGTACTCGGCTCCGAGCCAGTGGTGGATCCAGCTCTCGGTCCCGAACAGCTCGGCGACGACTGGCGCGAGGCCGAAGAAGCCGCCGATGGCGGCGAAAAAGGCGAGCACGATCAGCGGGACCGTCATCGTCCAGGGGCTCTCGTGCGGCTTGACGTCCATCGCGGCGGGCCAACGCGGCTTGCCCTCGAACGTGAGCAGGTACGCCCGCGTCATGTAGATGGCGGTGAGCAGCGCCGTGATCAGGCCAACGATCCACACCGCCATGCCGACCGCGCTCCCGCTCATGCCGGACTTGAACGCGAAGAACAGGATCTCGTCCTTCGAGAAAAAGCCCGCCAGAGGCGGAATGCCCGCGATCGCGAGGGTGGAGATGAGGAACGTGATCGCCGTGGTCGGCATGTACTTCCTCAGCCCGCCCATCGTGCGCATGTCTTGCGCGTCGAACGGCCCGTCGTAGGGCAGCGGGTTGTGGCGCAGCGTGTTCTGAGCGGCCTCCGAGTCGAGCGGCGTGTCGGGTCCGCCGTGGTGGCTCGGGATGATGCCCTTGTGCTCCAACTCGTGCTCCACGTGGTGCATGGAGTGGATTACGCTGCCCGACCCGAGGAAGAGGCACGCCTTGAAGAAGGCGTGGGTCATCACGTGGAAGATGGCGACGAAGTACGCGCCCACACCGGCCGCGAGGAACATGTAGCCCAGCTGGCTTACGGTCGAGTACGCCAGCACGCGCTTGATGTCGTTCTGCGTGATCGCAATGGTCGCCGCCATGATGGCCGTGAGCGCGCCGACGACCGCGATGATGGCCATGGCGATGGGCTGCTCCAGCACGAACGCGCTCATGCGAGCGAGGAGGTACAGGCCCGAGGTCACCATCGTCGCGGCGTGGATAAGTGCCGAGACGGGCGTCGG
Organism: Rhodothermaceae bacterium; assembly: GCA_013003465.1. Lineage (GTDB taxonomy): Bacteria > Bacteroidota > Rhodothermia > Rhodothermales > Rubricoccaceae > JABDIZ01. Next base: position 1,797 of record JABDIZ010000280.1, on the reverse strand, counting down.
ACCCGCCATGGCGTCGGGGAGCCAGACGAAGAGCGGGATCTGAGCGCTTTTGCCCGTCGCGCCGATAAACAGAAGGAGCGCGACCCAGAGGCCGGTGGAGCCGTTGAAGAGCGCGATCGTCTCGGGCGCGAGGATCGTCGCGAAGTCGAGCCCGAACGGTCCTGCCTGCGCGTCCGTCACCGTTTTGAAGATGATGAACATCGCCAGGAGGAAGGCGAAGTCACCGATGCGGTTGACGATAAAGGCCTTGTTGGCCGCCGCCGAGTTCTTGAGGTCGGTGTACCAGAACCCGATGAGGAGGTACGAGCACAGACCGACGCCCTCCCAGCCGAGGAAGAGCACCACGAGGTTCTCCGCCAGAACCAGGTTGAGCATCGCGAATATGAACAGGTTCAGATACGGGAAGAACCGCCAGTAGCCCTTATCCCCGTGCATGTACCCGATGGAGTACAGGTGGATGAGGCTGCCGATGCCCGTGACGATCATCGTCATGAGCAGCGAGAGCTGATCGGTGCGGTAGGCGAAGTCGACGTGGAGGTCGCCCGCCTTCAGCCACGTGAAGTAGCGCACCACCTCGCCCGGCAGCGAGCCCTCTGCGAGGTTGTGGTCGACGTGGAAGCCGAAAAACAACGCCGCCGTAGCACCGAACGGGATCGCGACCGCCAGCAGCGCGAGCCCCCCGATCAGCTTTTCCTTGGACCGCCACTCGGGCCAGAACAGCCCCATCATCCCGTTGATCGCCGCCCCGAAGAGCGGGAGCAGCAGGATGAGTTGGACGAGCGCTTTGGTTTCCATCTGTCGGGGACTGGGGTGGGTCGGGTCTCAGCGCCAGAGGCCTCTGGCGGCGGGCGCTAGCCCCTGAACAGGTTGATCTCGTCGATGTTGAGCGTGAGCGTGTTGCGGAACAGCGCGATCACGATGGCGAGCCCGACGGCGGCCTCGGCCGCGGCGACGCTCATCACGAAGAAGACCAGGATCTGACCCTCGACGTCGGCGAAGCCCTGGGCGAACGCCACGAGCGACAGGTTGACCGCGTTCAGCATCAGCTCGATGCTGAGGAAAACGATGATCGCGTTGCGGCGCAGGAGCACGCCGAGCACTCCGATGGTGAAGAGCACCGCGCTCAGCGAGAGGTACCAGGTGAGTTCCATGGGGCGCTAGACGAACCGCTTCTTAGCGAGGACAACGGCGCCGATGGTGGCCGCCAGGAGGAGCACGCCGACGATCTCGAGCGAGAAGGCGTGGTCGGTGAGGAGCGTGACGCCGATGTCGGAGACCTCGGTGGCCTCCTGGATCTGCTCGTCCGTCATGGGCGTCGGCGAGGGCGCGAAGCGCGTGGCGACGACCGCCAGAAGCTGCGCGAGCACCGCGACGCCGAGGACGAAGGCGACCGCCTTGCGCCAGTCAAAGTCCGCCAGCTTGGGCATCTGCTCCAGGTTGAGGAGCATGATGACGAAGAGGAACAGCACCATGATGGCGCCTGCATAGACCAGGACCTGCACGACGCCGATAAACGCGGCGTTCAATGAGAGGTACAGGCACGCGATCGCGAGCATCGTCTGGACCATCCACAGCGCCGCCGCGACGGGGCTTCGGGAGATCAGCATGCCGAGCGCGCCGACGACCGAGAGGACGGCGAAGACGAAAAACAGAAACGTCTCCAGCATGGGTGGGTGAGGGTGCCGGGCGGGCCGGAAAGGCGGCTCAGAGGGGGAAGGCGAACGCAGTCGCGAACGGCCCCGAAGGTACCCCGGGTGCCGAAGCGTCACAACCGGGGGAGGCCCCGGAGCCTTGGCC
>JABDIZ010000256.1 GCA_013003465.1 Rhodothermaceae bacterium | reverse complement strand
ACAAGACCTAATCCACCCCAACCCCCTTACCGCCATGAAACGCACCCTGAACCCTAAGCTCCTTCTCTGCACCCTCGTCCTCGTCTTTGCTACGAGCGCCCAGGCGCAGGAGCACGAACACCAGCACGCTGATACCACCCAGACCATGCCAATGGAGCACGGCGGCATGATGGACATGGAGCACATGCAGGCCATGATGCCGCAGATGATGCGGATGCACGAGCACATGATGGCCGACTCCGCCATGCACCGGATGATGATGGCCGACCCCGAAATGCGCGGGATGATGCAGGAGATGATGGGCGGCGAGATGGACATGGCCGCGATGCGCGAACGCATGGCCGCGATGTCGCCCGACGGGCGCCGTCAGATGATGGAACAGATGCACACCCAGATGATGGAGCGCATGGACGTCATGCCCGCCGAGGAGCGCCAGGCCATGATGCAGCGGATGATGGAGGCCCACCACCAGATGATGGCCGACCCCGCCGTGCGCGAGCGGATGATGGCCGATCCCGAGATGCGCCAGATGATGGAGCAGATGCATGAGGGTGGCACGATGGACCACGCCGGGATGATGAACCACGCCCGCATGGAGGGCATGGACCACGGCCAGATGAGCGCGATGCAGCATCAGCAGGGGAGTCCGCCCCCGATGTCGGCCGACGACGCACGCGCCGCCGAGGCCGCCAGCCGCACCGCAGACCGCTTCTACGAGGCCATCGCCGCCGACGACCGTGCCGCCGTCGAGGCGCTCCTGCTCCCCGACGCCGTCGTGCTCGAAGGCGGGGGGACCGAGACCCGCACGGAGTACCTCGGCCACCACTTCGGGAACGACGCCGCCTTCCTCGCTGCCGTCGAGCGGGAGCCGCTGACCCGCCGCACCACCGTCGCCGGCGACGCGGCGTGGGTGGCCTCGACGAGTCGCCTCCACGGCACCTACGAGGGCCGCGCCCTCGCCCTCGACAGCGCCGAGCTGCTCGTCCTGCGCCGCGACGCCTCGTCGGCCCCGAACGGCTGGCGCGTGGCCGCCGTCCACTGGTCGTCCGGCTCTCGTGAGTGACGGGTGCTCCCGCGCGCGGGCTTCTTCTGCGCGCCCGTACTCACCCCCCTCACGGTACCCCCTGCATAGTGACGGCCTTTCCGCTCCAGCACCTCGTAGCATTCCTCCGGTGCCCTGACTGCGAGCAGCGCTTTACCCTACAGCCGATCCCCCAGCGCGACGCCGAGGTTGGAGAGTGCGGGCTCCTGCGCTGTGCGTGCTTCGCATACCCGGTCCTCGACGGCGTCCCGGTCCTCACGAAGGAGCGCCTGCCTCACCGCTCCATCGCCGACGACCGCGTCGTGGCCGACGGCCCGCTGCCGGGCGATCTTGCGGCGCTCGTGGAAGAGGGCCGCGCGCTCGAAGGGCTCGTGGACCTCCTGACGTTCCCGGTCTGCCCGTGGCCGCTGAACCGGGTCGGGGCGCTCCGCCGCCTCAGCCTCCGCGGGCCGCACCACGCCCTCGGCCTCGCCTACCGCAAGCGCCGCGTCCGGCGGATGCTCGCCCGCCGCGACGCGCTGACCGCCGAGGACTGGCTCGACGCGTTCTACTGGCATGCGCCTGCCCCCTTCGACCCCTTCAACTACTTCTTCCTTCGGTTCGGGCAGCCCCGGCACCTCGCCACGCTCGGCTTGCTCTCCATCCTGCCCCCTGCCGAGGCCCCGCTGCTGGACCTCGCGTGCGGCTACGGACACTTCCTCCACGCCGTCACCAGCGGAGGGCAGCCCGCCGTCGGGCTCGACCAGAACTTCCACCAGATGTGGGTGGCCCGGCACTACGTCGCCCCCGGTGCCGCGTTCGTCTGCGCCGACGCCGCCCGCCCCCTCCCGTTCTGCGAGGGGGTCTTCTCCTCGGCCCTGTGCGCCGACGCCTTCCAGCACCTGTACGACAAGGCGGGAGTCTATGCCGAACTGGATCGGTGCGTGGGCAATGGCCCGATCCTACTCGCGAGCGTGATCAACCGCCTCGCTGATCCATCGGACGGAGAGGCGTTGACGCCCGACGGGTACGCGGCGCTACTGAGCGGTCGGCGCTGCCGCGTGCGCACCGGCTCGGACCTGCTGGCACGGTACCTCGGCGGCCTCGGCCCCGACCTCCGCACTTCGTCCGAGCCCGACGCCGTCGCCGCGGGTAAGTGGCTCTACTACGTCGCCGCGAAGGACGAGGCGCTGTTCCGGGACCACGGTGCGCTGGAGGCGTGGCCGCACGCGGCCGGTGCCGTCCAGGTCAACCCGATCTACGACGTGGACGGCGAGCGGCTAACGTTCCGCTTCCCGTCGCCGTGGTACGCTTCCGAGAACGGAGCGATGCGGGATTACATGCCCGCCTCAGCATCTCTCCAGGGCGACCGGCCTGCGCTCCTCGCGCGGGGCGTCCTGGTCGGCCTTCCCGAGCGCTACGCCCGCCGCGCCGGGCGACCGTGGACGTTCGGCGCCAACCGGGCCCTCAGCGACCTCGTCCACCTCTACCGGATGTGACATCAAAGTAAGAATGATGAGTCTCACCCTCTATTTTTTGATCCCGGGCATTATCGCCTTCGCTTGGAAAAACTGGCGACGGGCCTATGTGGTGATGATTGCCACGATACTCATCGATTTCGACCACGTGCTCGCTTCGCCCATCTACGACCCAGCCCAGTGCAGTATCGGATTCTATTTGCTCCACACGCAACCTGCAATAGCGTTGTACGCCGCACTCGTCATACCTAGGAAGACCCGACTCGTGGGCGTTGGCCTCCTCGTCCACATGGCCCTCGACGGACTGGACTGCCTCGTGTGAGGGGGTAGGTGCCAGCGACGCAATCGGTGGATGATCCCTCCTTACCTGAACAGACTTTCAGGTAGCGCACAGGCTCCGTAAAGGTGCGGAGTACGAGGTTGCGGACACGGAAAGGCCCCGTTCACTCCCGGCGCCTCCCGCGTGGGTCCAGCACCTCCGCCTGGCTCGCCCACGCCGAGGCTCCGGCCTTACCTGCCGTGCCCATGCGTACCGTCCTCGCCCACCCCCTCCTCAGCCTCGCCGTCGTGGCCGCCCTCGTCACCGGGTGGCTCCTCCTGCGTCCCACTGGCGCGCCTGCACCCGCCCCTCAGACCGTGGCCACCCATTTCCAGCCGGCCGGGGGTGAGCCCCGCGCCGTGCTCGTCACGCC
>JABDIZ010000245.1 GCA_013003465.1 Rhodothermaceae bacterium | reverse complement strand
CGACGCCGCTGACGTTTGCCGCACGGCTGACCGAAAAGCTCGGTGGGCCGAAGCTCTATCTCAAGCGCGAAGACCTCTGCCATACGGGCGCGCACAAGATCAACAACACCATCGGGCAAATCCTGCTGGCGCGGCGGATGGGAAAAACACGCGTCATCGCCGAAACGGGTGCGGGGCAGCATGGGGTCGCCACGGCCACGGTCTGCGCGCTGTTCGGCCTCCCGTGCATTGTCTACATGGGCGCGGAGGACATCGAGCGGCAGCACCTCAATGTGCAGCGAATGCGCCTGCTGGGAGCCGAGGTGCGCCCGGCCACGAGCGGCTCGCAGACGCTCAAAGACGCCACCAACGAAGCCATCCGCGACTGGGTCAGCAACCCGTCGGATACCTTCTACATCATCGGCTCGGTCGTCGGGCCACACCCGTACCCGATGATGGTGCGCGACTTCCATCGCGTCATCGGCGAGGAAACGCGGGCGCAGTTGCTCAAGTCCGAAGGCCGCGAGACACCCGATGCCGTCGTGGCGTGCGTGGGCGGGGGCTCGAATGCGATGGGCCTGTTCTACCCGTATCTGAACGACGACGTGGCGCTCTACGGCATTGAGGCCGCGGGCGAAGGCCTCGGCGGTCGCCACGCCGCGACACTCTCGAAGGGGCAGCCCGGCATCCTGCACGGCGCGATGAGCTACCTCCTCCAGGACACCGCGGGCCAAGTGGAACTCGCTCACTCGATTTCCGCCGGACTCGACTATCCGGGCGTCGGGCCGGAGCACAGCTACCTCAAAGACGCGGGCCGCGTCACCTACCGCGCCATCACGGATGCCGAAGCCCTCAGCGGCGTGCAGCTCCTCGCCGAGACGGAAGGCATCATCCCTGCCCTCGAAACGGCCCACGCCGTTGCCTTCCTTCCCGCACTCGCCGAGACGATGACGACCGAACAGACCGTCGTGCTCAACTGCTCCGGGCGCGGCGACAAGGACATGACCACCATTGCCGCGCACCTCGGATGACGAACAAGGCCCTTTTCCTTTTTTGTCATCCTGAGCAGAGTGAAGGATCTAGCCCCACCTGTTCCATGGAGCATCGTGCGGCTAGGTCCTTCGACGGCGGCTTCTCGGCCTCCGCTCAGGATGACAGCTCAATCTTTTCGATCCACTAGACCATTGTCTCCGCCCTATACACAGACGCGCGACGGGTACCGCGTATCGACCGACCCGGCGCTGCTCGACCTCACCGTGATCCAGCGCTATCTCGCCGAGGACTCGTACTGGGCGCAAGGCATCCCGATGGAGGTGGTCGAACGGTCCATCGTGGGATCCCTCTGCCTTGGTCTGTACGACCCGAGCGGCGCCCAAGTCGGCTTCGCGCGCGTCGTCACCGATCGCGCCACCTTCGCCTACCTCTGCGACGTGTTCGTCCTCCCAGCCCATCGCGGACAGGGTCTCGGCGTGTGGCTGACGGATTGCGTCCTCGCACACCCCGATCTGCAAGGGCTGCGCCGCTTCCTGCTCACGACGCAGACCGCACACGGCGTCTACGAGAAGTCAGGCTTCGTGCGTGTCCCCTTCCCCGAGCGATTCATGGTGATCGACCGCCCCACGCTTTACCTCGACGCCGAATGAACCCTCTCCGCTCCACACTCGATGCCTGCCGCGCCCGTGGCGAGAAGGCGCTTGGCCTCTTCCTCACGAATGGCTTCCCCGACCCGTCGGCTACCCTGTCGATTCTCCGCGCCATAGACGAAGCGGGCGCCGACTTTATCGAGCTCGGGATGCCCTTCTCGGATCCGCTCGCCGAAGGCTTGCCCATCCAGCAGGCATCGGAGCGTGCCCTCGCCCACGGCGTCACGGTGGCCGACTGCTTCCGCATGGCGGAGGCGTTCTGCGCCTCGTCCGAGACGCCGCTCGTGCTGATGGGCTACGCCAATCCCGTCCTTCGCTACGGCGTGAGCAACTTCTGCCGCGATGCGCGGTCTTCGGGCGTAGACGGCCTCATCCTCCCCGACCTGCCGCCCGAAGAAGCCGATCTGATCGAAGACGCCACCGCCGCGCACGACCTCGCCCTCACGTTTCTCATCGCGCCCAACACGCCCGACGCCCGCATCCGCCTCGTGGACCAGCGCTCGACCGGCTTCGTCTACGCCGTCTCCATCACGGGGCTCACTGGCTCTGGGCTGGGTGATGCAGACGCGACGCAGGCCTACCTCGCATACGCCCGCACGCTCGTCACCGAGAATCCGCTGCTCGTCGGCTTCGGCATCCGCACGCCGGAGGACGCCGCGCGGCTCAGTCAGCACACCGACGGCGTGATCGTCGGGAGTGCGCTCATTCAGGAAGCCGAGCGGTTGTGGGACGCCCCGGATTTCACCGAAGCCGAACGGCTCACGCAGATGAGCGCGTGGGCTCGTACGTTGAAAGCCGGAACTGCTGCCACCGTGTCCATCCTCTGATTTTATGCGCCGACCTGTTCTCCTCGCTGGCCTGCTCGCGTTCCTCTCGTTGAGCCTCGCGGCCTGCGGGCCCGGCGCGTCTGCTCCCCTACCCAACGCCATCGGCGCCCCGGGCGAGGTCATGGTGGTCGCGGATTCGGCGACCTGGAGTGGCCCCGTCGGTGATGCGCTACGCCAGACGGTCGGCGGCTCCATCGCGCCCCCGCTCGACATCCCCGACTTCCGGCTCATCCGCCAGAACCTGACCAACGAAGGCTTTTCGAGCCTGCGCAGCTTCAAGAACCTCATCTTCGCCGCTCCGCTCAACGACACCTCGGCCGTCGCGCGCTTCCTCGAAGCCCGGCTCGACTCGGCGGGCGTGCGGCTGATCCGTGCGGGCGAAGGCACGGTCGTCCTGCCCCGCCGCGACCTGTGGGCACGGAACCAGGTGGTCGTCCTCGCTGCCGCGGGCACCGACAGCCTGCTCGCCGAAGCCATTCGCGCCCGTGCCGACACGCTGCGCATGGCGTTCACGGGCCCCACGCTAGCACAGACCGAGGCCGACATGTTCAGCCGCAACCGTCAGGTCCTGCGCGAAGACAGCCTGATGGCGGCACACGACTTCGCCGTCAACGTGCAGCACGACTACTTCGTCTCGCAGGACACGACCCTCGACGTGGACGGCCAGACCGGTCAGTTCGTCCGCATCCGCCGGGTCCTCTCCGACACGTGGCGCGACCTGTTCGTCTACTACGAGGACGGGGTATCGGGCGTGGACAGCGCTCATGTAGAGCGCGTGACCGACGCGGCGCTGGAGCAGTTCATCCGAGGCGCCTACGATTCGTCGTACGTCCGCATCGACCGCCTCCGGCCGATCCGTATGGAACCGGTCACTATCGCCGGACGCGACGCCACCGAGACGCGCGGCCTGTGGCGGATGGTCGAGGACTTCATGGGCGGCCCGTTCGTGCGCTACCACTTCTACGATGCTGAGCAGCAGCGACTCTACATCGTCTACGGGATGGTGTTCGCGCCGCAGCACCAGTTCCGCGCCAACAAGCGCGAGTTCCTGCGCCAACTCGAAGTGATCGCGCGGACGTTCCGCACCCGCGCCGACGCGGCCGCGGAGGCGTAACTTCCGGCCTGGATTCTGCCCATGCCGATGAAAAAGCTCCTCCTCGATCTCGCGCACGCCCGCAGCGGTGATAAAGGCGACGCCGTCAACGTCGGCCTGATCGCCCGCGACCCGGCACTCTACGACTTCCTGCGCGAGACGGTCACGCCCGAGCGCGTCAAGGCGCACTTCGGCCCGATGGTCCACGGGGAGGTGGAGCGCTTCGAGTTGCCCAACCTGCACGCGCTCAACTTCCTGCTGCACGAGGCGCTCGGCGGCGGCGGCACGGTCTCACTCAAGCTCGACGCCCAGGGCAAGACGTACGCGGCACGCCTGCTCCGCCTAGAGGTCGAGGTACCCGACGCATTGCTCGCCGAGTTGGCCTGATGCGCGCGTCTGCCGTGATGGTCCTGGCGAGCAGCCTGCTCGTCGCGTGCAGCGGAAGCAACGGCGACGAAGCCCCCATGCCCGAACCGGACAGCCTGCTCGTGGAGGCGCTCGTCACACTGCAGCTCGCCGAGGCCCGCGCCGCCCTGATGGAAGAGAACCGCGACAGCCTGCGGGCGGAAGCTTACGCGCACGTCACGCGTTCCACCGCGCTCGATTCGGTGACCATCGCTGAGGCCGTGGATCGGGCTGCTCAGACGCCGGAGGCCGCCGCCCTGCTCTATCAACGCGTCGCCGACCGTCTTGCGGCGGAGCAACGCGGCGACTGAACGCCTTCGTCTTTCCTTTTCTTCTCGCTCGCCGATACCTGCCCTCCGATGCACGTCCAGATCTTCACCACCGGCGGCACCATCGACAAGATCTACTTCGACGCAAAGAGCGATTATCAGATCGGCGACCCGCAGATCGTGGAAATCCTGCGCACCGCAGGCGTGAGCTTCTCGTACGAGTGCGAGACGCTGATGCACAAGGACAGCCTCGACCTGACCGACGAGGACCGCGCCTTGATTGCCAGACGCGTGGTCGAGGCCGAGGCCGACCGCGTCATCCTCACGCACGGTACCGACAGCATGGTTCATACGGCCAAGACGGTCCTGGAAGCCCTCGGTCCTCACCCGATAAAGACGGTCGTGCTCGTCGGTTCGCTCGCACCTGCCCGCTTCCGCACCACCGATGCCGAGTTCAATATTGGCTTCGCGGCAGCGGCGGTCCAGGCCCTGTCGCCAGGCGTCTACATCACCATGAACGGGGGCGTTTTCCGCCCCCATGAAGCCCGGAAGAACCGGGAGCTTAACCGCTTTGAGGCGGTTCCCACGGCCTGACGCCCGGAGATCCCCACAAAGGCCTTTTTTACCAGGTGCTAAATTCTTAGCTTAGCGCCGCATCACGCCACCACGTATGCCCCCCACCCTGCTTCGCTTGTTTTCCCTAGCGGCTGTTCTGGCCGTGCTGCCTGTGGCTCAAGCCCAGACGAACTGCGTGGACGGCTTCGCCGGCCCCTATGCCTGCGACAGCGTCAACCTGATGGCCCGCATCCCGGTGGGGGTGGACGGACCGTTCCGTACGAACAACCTGAACGACATCTGGGGCTGGACCGATCCGCAGACGGACCGAGAATACGCCCTCGTAGGCACCCGCAGCGGAACGGTATTCGTGGACGTAACCATGCCCGACAGCCCACTCGTACTGGGCAAGCTCCTCACCGCCACCGACAACTCGACCTGGCGCGACATCAAGGTGTACCAGAACTACGCTTTCGTCGTCAGCGAAGCCTCGGGGCACGGGATGCAGGTCTTTGACCTGACCCAACTGCGTGGTCTCTCGGAAGACTCCAACCGCGACTTTACGGAGGATGTGCTCTACACGGGCACGGGCAGCAATACGGTCGGCAGTGCACACAACATCGCCATCAACGAAGACACGGGCTTCGCCTACATCGTCGGGGCGAATGATTGTGCGGGCGGCCTCCACATGGTCGATATCCAGAGCCCGACGAGCCCGATCTTCGCGGGATGCTTCTCTGCCGACGGCTACACGCACGATGTGCAATGCGTCACCTACACCGGCCCAGACACTGACTACACCGGGAATGAAATCTGCGCCGCCTCGAATGAAGACACGGTCACGCTCGTCGATGTGACGGACAAAGCCAATCCGTCGCTCATCAGTAAAGCCTTCTACACCAACCCGGGCTACACGCACCAGGGCTGGTTCATGGATGGACAGCGTTATTTCATCGCCGATGACGAGTTGGATGACAATGCCTCGGCCACAACCCGTACCATCATCTTCGATTTCGAAGACCTGGATTCCCCGGAGTTCGCCTTCTTCTACTTCGGCCCGGTTGGCGCGCGCGATCACAACCTCTACATCCGCGGCGACTACGCCTTCCTGAGCAACTATGAATCAGGCCTGCGCGTCCTTGACCTGTCAGGCGTTGGCACCGCTTCAATCAGCGAGGTGGCGCTCTTCGACACCTACCCCGATGGCGATGCCAACACGTTCGAGGGGCAGTGGAGCAACTACCCCTTCTTCCCGAGCGGTACGGTCATCGCAAGCGACCAGAACTACGGACTCTTCGTGCTCAAAACGGACCTACCGCTGACGACGGGCGGCGAAGGCGCCGTGGCAGAAATACCAGCGGGCGAGGCGTTCGTGTTGGAGCAGGCGCAGCCCAACCCCTTCCGGACGCGCACGACCCTCTCGCTCGCAGTCGCGCGCGCCCAGACCATACGTGTAGAGGTCGTGGACCTGAACGGGCGGCGCGTGGCTGTTCTCCGTGAGGGTCCTGTAGCGGCAGAAACCCCGACGACGCTGGCCTTTGACGGCGCCGACCTCCCCTCCGGCCTCTACCTCGTCCGTGTCATCGGTGAGGATTTCCAGACCACGCAGCGCGTGTCTCTCGTCCGATGATGCACCGCTCCGTGATCCGCCCTGCCCTGCTTGTGGCCCTGCTCACTGTTCCTGCCGTCGCCGGAGCACAAAACGGCGTGGCGTGTGAGAACGGCTTCGCCGCGGGCTTTGCGTGCGATCAGATTGACCTCGCCGCCCGCATCGATCTCGCTACCTTCGAGACGGATCGCGGCGCCGACCTGTGGGGCTGGACTGACCCCGACACTGGGCACGAGTACGCGCTCGTCGGCCTGACCAACGGCATTGCGTTCGTGGACGTGACCACACCGACAAGCCCGGTCTATCTCGGCAAGCTGCCCACCGCCACCATTGCATCCATCTGGCGCGATGTCAAGGTGTACGAGAACTATGCCTTCATCGTCGCCGACGGCGCTGAGGCTCATGGGATGCAGGTCTTCGATTTGACGACCCTCCGGGGCCTCTCCGCCGACCCGGCACGCCGCTTCACCGCCGCGACGAACTACAACGGCGTGGAGGGCAACCGCCCCGGCAGCAGCCACAACGTCGTTATCAACGAGGACACAGGCTTTGCCTACCTCGTCGGCTCCGATGATTGCGCGGGCAGCTTGCACATGGTCGATATCCAGAACCCGACAAGCCCCACCTTTGGGGGCTGCTTCTCTGCCGACGGCTACACGCATGACGCCCAGTGCGTCACCTACACCGGCCCAGACCCCGACTATACCGGCCACGAGATCTGTGCGCTCAGCCAGGGCACGTTCGACTCCAGCAGTCACTACAGTTTCGTGGATGTGACGGACAAGGCGAACCCGGTGCTGATCAGCCGAGCGTTCTACACCGACGCCGTCTATGCCCACCAGGGGTGGTTCACCGAGGACCAGCGCTACTTCCTCGGCGGGGATGAAATCGACGATGACGCATCGGCCACGACACGCACGATCATCTTTGATGTAGCGGATCTCGACAATCCGGAGTTCGACTTCTTCTACCTCGGCCCCGTCGAAACGACGGATCACAACCTCTACATCCGCGGCGACTACGCCTTCCTGAGCAACTACGAGGCAGGCCTGCGCGTGGTGGACATCTCAGGGATTGAAACCGAGACCCTCACCGAAGTCGCCTACTTCGACACGTACCCCGAGAGCGACAACGAGAGCTACAACGGTCTATGGACCACCTATCCGTACTTCGAGAGTGGAACCCTGATCGCCAATGACCGCGATTACGGCCTCTTTGTGCTCCAACCCACCTTCAGCATCACGAGCGTGGAGCCTACGCTTCCGAGCGAGGACGGCTATATGCTCTCGGCCCCGCAGCCCAACCCCTCCAGCGGCCAGACGCGGCTTACGCTCACACTGGCCGAATCGCAATACATCACGGCCGAGGTCCTCGACCTGACCGGGCGCCGCGTGGCGCTGTTGCACGAAGGCCCTGCTCGTTCGGCGCTTGCACTAACCCTCGACGGCAGCACGTTGTCGTCGGGTCTCTACCTCGTGCGCGTCGTCGGTGAGGCCTTCCACGCAACTCAGCGCGTCTCCATCGTACACTGACGTTTCTCCCTCCAACCCTGGTAGCCTCATGACCTTTCGTCTTGCTTCCTTGACCCGCGTGGCCACGCTCAGCGTCGTCGTGCTCTGGGCCACCGCCGCCACGGCGCAGCCCACTCCCTGTACCGACGGCCACGCCGGTGCATACGCCTGCGAAGGCATGGACCTCTACGCCCACGTCTCGCTCGACGAGTTCGGCTCGACCTCAGGCAACGACATCTGGGGCTGGACCGACCCGGAAACCGGGCGCGAGTATGCGCTCATGGGCCTCCGCGACGGCACCGGCATCGTGGATGTGACCGAGCCCGGCAATGTGGCCTACCTCGGCAAGCTGCCGACCTCGACCGAACCCTCGCTGTGGCGCGACATCAAGGTGTACCAGAACTACGCCTTCGTGGTCAGCGAGGCACCCGGCCACGGCATGCAGATCTTCGACCTGACCCAACTGCGCGGCCTCTCCGCCGATGCGGACCGCGTCTTTGAAGCCGAAGAAACGTTCGTCGGCCCCGAATCGAACGTGCTGGGCAGTGCGCACAACATCGTCATGAACGAGGATTCGGGCTACGCCTACGCGGTGGGCGCCGAGGAATGCGCGGGCGGCCTCTACATGATCAACGTGCAGGATCCGCTCGCCCCCGCCTTCGAGGGCTGCTTCGACGCTGACGGCTACTCGCACGACGCCCAGTGCGTGATGTACGAGGGTCCCGATGAGGACTACGCCGGAAGCGAAATCTGCGTCGGCTCTAACGAAGACACGATCACCATTGTGGACGTGACTGACAAAAGCAACCCGGTGCAGCTCGGCCAAGGCAGCTACCCCACGCCCGGCTACACGCACCAGGGTTGGTTCACCGAGGACCATCGGTATTTCATCGTCAACGACGAGTTGGACGAGATCCAGGGCTTCTCGGACGAGACGCGCACCTTCGTCTTCGACCTGAGTGATCTTGGCGCGCCGGAGTTGCAATCGATCTACACCTCGGGCATTCCGTCGGCGGACCACAACATGTACGTCCTCGGCACCAAGGTCTACCAAGCCAACTACGCCTCCGGCCTCCGCGTGCTCGACCTGAGCGCAATCTGGGACGGCGGCGAGATGACCGAAGTCGCCTCGTTCGACATCTACCCGGAGACCGACGACGCCCAGTTCAATGGCGCGTGGAGCGTGTACCCGTACTTCCCGAGCGGCACCGTCGCCATCAGCGGCATCGAAGGCGGCCTCTTCGTCGTCCGGCCAGGCGAGTCGTCGAGTCTGACCCTTGGGAGCTTCGAGGCGACTGCCACCGACGGCGATGCGCTCGTGACGTGGACACCGAGCGGCAACGAGAGCGCTCCGTTCATGCTTCAGGGCCGCCGCGCAGGCGAACCCTTCATGACCATGACGACGATGGAAGCGGGCGGATCGCGCTCATACCGCTACGAAGCCGCGGGCCTCTCGCCTGGGCGTCACGAATTCCGCGTAGTGCAACTCTGCGGCGACGCCATCTGTGTGAGCGATGTCACCAGCGTCGAGGTGGCTGCGCCGGAGAACTACCGCCTCTCGGAGGTCATGATGGATGGGGCCATGGGCACGTCGCAGGTGTCGTTGACGCTGGCCCAAGCGCAGCAGGTCCAGATTCACCTGCTCGATGCTGACGGCAACCACCTCAAGACTATCGCCGACGACATGATGGAGGCCAACATGTCCATGATGTTCGAGGTGGGCGGCCCGGGCCTGCCCGCAGGCACCTACACCGTCCGCATCGAGGGCGAGACGTTCGAGGATGCCCGCACGATCACACGCGCGCCCTAACCGTAGCACGTCGAATTCCACCACGTACAGCGGCGCGGACGGTCATCGTTCGCGCCGCTGCTACATCCCGGCCTTCTGTCGAAACCGCAGTGCCTTGGGCGTGAGCTCGAACGCATCCGTCAGCGGGTCGGCGAGGCGGAGGTAGCCTTCGTGGACGAGCCAATCGGCGAGCGCATCCCGCCGATGTGGACGCACGCCTTCCTCGCGGAGCCAGTCGGCGCGCGGATCGCCCTGCTCTACGTGGTCAAGCAGGCGGCGCAGGTGCGGCTCATCGTCGGGCAGAATTTCTGCGAGCCGGTGGCGCCCCAAGCAGACATCGCACTGCCCGCACCGGGCTGAGGCCGTCTCGCCAAAGTAGCGCAGCAGGTGCTGCCGTCGGCAGCCCAGCCCGCAGATGTAGCTGAGCATGTCGCTGAGGTGCCGCTGTGCACGACGGCGGTGACGCACCAATGCCGTAGCATCCAGCGCAGCCTTTTCGACACGCGGGCCGTTGAAGACTACCCGGACGCCCTCTGAAGGGGGCTGCACGCTCAGCAGGCCGTGCTCGGCCAGAAAGGCAAATCCAGCCAGTAGCCGTTCACGAGACACGCCGGTCTTCCCTTCGAGCGGCCGCAGGTCCACGTCCGCCCCACCGTGAAAGGCCTCGACAGGCAACAGGCGCAGCACCGACCGGGTGAAGCTGGCGAGCGCGGCATTGCCCAGGCTGTCGGCGTAGTGGCGGATGGCTTCGGGCGGCTGCTCGGCCTGAATGAAGGCGTGGTGGGTACGCGGACGCAGCACCTGCCAGGCCTCGGCCTCGGCGAGGCGGTCCACCGCTGCCCGCACCGCCATCGGCGTCGCGCCTGCAACGCTGGCGAGGGCTTCAGGATCGAGCGGGATCGGGTCGGCGGGCGCGCTGCCGAGCGGCACCTGTGCGAGGTTTCCCGCCGCAGCATACACGGCCTGGACCGTCTTCGCGTCGGGATGGCCCTCCTCGGCCATCGCCCGCGGCCAGTCGGCATCACCCTCGGTAAACAGGAGCACGGCCCAGGCACGCCGCCCATCGCGGCCAGCGCGACCCGCCTCCTGGTAGTAGGCCTCTAGCGTCGGCGGCACCGCGACGTGCACCACGACGCGCACGTCCGGCTTGTCGATGCCCATGCCGAAGGCACTGGTAGCGGCCAGGTACCGCGTCGTGCCCGCGAGCCAGCGCTGCTGAATAGCCGTGCGGGTGTCGGCGTCAAGACCCGCGTGGTAGGCTTCGGCCGTCGCGCCTGCATTGCGTAGCACCTCGGCCCACGCTTCGGTAGCCGCGCGCGTCCCGGCATAGGCGAGCCCACTGCCCGGCACGGCCCGGACGATCTCGGTCAGCTTCCGCGCCTTATCCTCCTCGCGGTACACCGCCCAGACGAGGTTCGGCCGGTCAAAGCCTCGGACGACGACCGCCGGATTCTCCAGTTTGAGTTGGTCCACGATGTCGCGCCGAACGGCGGGCGTGGCGGTCGCGGTGACGGCCAGCACAGGGGCCGGTCGGCCGTCGGCATCGGAGAGCAACGGACGCGCCTCAGCGATGCGCCGGTAGGCTGGTCGGAAGTCGTGCCCCCACTCGGAGATACAGTGTGCCTCGTCCACGGCGAGCAGCGACACGGGCAGCCGCTCAGCTCGTGCGAGGAACAGGTCGGACTGCAACCGCTCGGGGGTGACGTAGAGCAGCCGGTAGCGCCCGAACTCGGCATCGGTCCACATCTGATCGATGGCGCGGTAGCCAAGGGCGCCCGTCATAGCCGCGGCCGGAATATGCCGCGCGTGCAGCGACGCCACTTGATCATGCATCAGCGCGATGAGCGGCGAGACGACCAACACGAGTCCCTCGCGCAGCACCGCGGGGAGTTGGTAGAGCACCGACTTGCCGCCGCCCGTGGGCAATACCGCCAGCCCGTCGCGCCCGGCGAGGACCGCTTCGATGGCCTCCCACTGCCCCGCGCGGAACGCCGCGTGTCCCCAGTGCTTCTGGAGCACCGCCTCGGCAGTGGTGCGATCAAAACGAGAGGGGAGCAATGGGTCCATCAGCCTTAAAATCGCGCGAAAGGAGGGCGTACGGTGCTTTAATCGAAAAAAGATGAGTGTCGGGGTTACGCTTTGCCGCCGGGCCGTGTCTAGGAAGGCGTCGTCTCAACAGAGAGGCGCTCTCTGCATGGCCAGCATAGCTACCTGTGCTGGTGGTGGGAAGGTCGGCGCGGCCTGGACTCGTGGTGGGGTCTCACAGGCCGCGCCGACACCTTTTTGGCCGGGCGATTCGGCGCACCCGTAGTTTGGCTGGCCTCGTCTGACCTGCGCTGTCCCGCTCGTGCCTCTGCCTCGCGTCTCTGTCGTCATCGTCACCTGGAACGGGCGCGGGCTGCTGGAACGCTTCCTCCCATCCGTCCTTGCCACGGACTACCCGGATCTGGAGGTCGTCGTGGCCGACAACGCCTCGACCGATGGCACAGCGGACTGGCTGGCGACGATGCACCCCGAGGTCGTCGTCGTAAAGCACCCCGAGAACTGGCTGTTTGCCAAGGGCAACAATGCCGCCCTCCCCCATGCGACGGGCGAGGTCCTCTGCCTCCTCAACAACGACGTGGAGGTGCCCCCGGACTGGCTCCGTCCGCTCGTCGCTGTCTTAACTGCTCATTCCGATGTCGCCGCCGTGCAACCCAAGCTGCTCCAGCACGGCGACCGCACCCGCTTTGAGTACGCCGGCGCATCGGGTGGCTTTCTGGATGCCGTCGGCTATCCGTTCACGCGCGGGCGCCTCTTCTTCACCCTCGAAGCCGACCACGGCCAATACGACGACGCGCGCGATGTTTTCTGGGCCAGCGGCGCCTGCATTCTGCTCCGCCGCACAGCCTTCGAAGAAGTGGGGCGGTTGGATGAGCGCTTCGGCATGCACATGGAAGAGATCGACCTGTGCTGGCGACTGTGGCGTGCGGGGTGGCGCGTGCGCGTCGAGCCCCGCAGCACCGTCTACCACCTTGGCGGGGCGTCGCTGCCGCAGGGCGATCCGCGCAAGACGTATCTCAACTTCCGCAACAGCCTGCTGATGCTCTACAAGAATACGCCGCCCCAGCTCTGGCCGCGCGTGTTCCGCCGCCGCCGTGCCCTCGATGCACTCGCACGGGCTCGCGGGCTCATAGGGGGAGGCGGACCGGCCGAGGCGAAGGCCATCCGGGAAGCCTATCGGGATGCGCGCGCGCTCTTCCCAGAGCTCTCCCGGCCCTCGGATGACGCTGAGCCATCGCCGCCCCGCTATCGCGGCCTGATCGCGCTAGACTACTTTTTCCGGAGCCGCAAGCGCTTCAGCGATCTCCCGGCGGACCGCTTCGACGACGAACAAACGCCAGGGCGATAGCGCCCAGCACGATCGCCATGCCCACGAGGGCGAGCGGACGCGGTACTTCGCCGAAGAGCCCGAACGCCAACAGCGACGCGCCGATGGGCTCGATGAGGGAGAGTAGCCCGAGCAGCGCCGCCGGGAGGTAGCGCACGGCGTAGTTAAAGGAACCATGACCGAGAAGCTGCGGCCCGACGGCCATCAGCAGGCACAAGCCCAGGATGGGCCACGGCTGTGCGAGGGGCACTCCGCGCACCAGCGCAGCCACAAGCGTGGTGAGCGCGGCTGTGGCATAGAGTGGAAACAGGTAAGCCAGAAAATTGGTGTGCTGCCGCACCGCCCGCCCGATGAGCAGATAAACAGCGACAAGCAGCGCACCCGCTAGTGCAAGTCCGTTGCCGAGCGCAGCCTGGGGAAAGACCCCGTCGCCCGCGTCGGCCAGTCCGATGAGGGCAGCGCCCACAACCGCCCCGCCGATAGCGCCCATCGTCCGCACCGTCAGGCGCTCGCGCAGCACGACGAACCCGAGCACGGCGATGAACAGCGGACTCGTCGTCACCAGCACCGAGGCGCTCGCCACGCTCGTGTAGTAGAGCGACTCGATCCACGCGATGAAGTGCAAGCCAAGCATGACGCCCGCCAATCCAATCAACACGCGGGCACGCCGCGTCAGGGCGCGGATCTCGTGCCGCGCCTTGCCCCACGCGATGGGCATCAGGAGAACGGCCGCGAACACGGTGCGCCAGACGGCCAGCGCCTGGCCTGGGGCCGCACTCGCGTAGCGCACGAGGATCGGCGAGAAACTGATGGCCAGCAGGCCCGCCGCAAGCACAACCCAGACCCGCAGCGGTGCGCGCGCAGGCATCCTTAGCGGAGGCGATCCATCGAGCGCACCAACTCGATGTCCTTGCGCACGCCGCGCTGTGCGAGGCGCAGGAAAACGTACGCGACGACTGGGCACAGCAGGACAACCAGCGCGCCGATGTCCACGGTAGCCAAGTCCGTATCGGTGCGATAGCTGAGCATGCCAAACGTTACGCCGAGAACCAGCACGAGCACGAGGTCGAGCCACTGGGCGGCGGTGATGACCCGGTGTTGCTGATCCCGCTGCTTGTAGAGGAAGACCGACAGGAGCGCGGCGGCGGCCGTCAACCCCGCCAGTCCGTAGGCGACCGGCGGAAGCCAGGCGAACGCGGCGGAGGCGAACAAGAGCCAGGATCCCCCCAGACTGATGAACACGCCGAGCAGGGCCGCGCTGAGCAGAAGGTAGATCGTCTGGATGCGCTGAATCATGTCCGGGTCGTCAAAGGGCGTGCGTCGCTGCGAGAAGCGGCGGTTAGACCTGAGCGGTTTCCATTTCCTGCGCCACGCGCTCGGCGAGGTGCGCGGCAAACGCCTCAGTGGAGGCCGAGCCCCCGAGGTCACTCGTGAGATGGGTCGCGTCTTCGTACGTCGCGTGGAGGGCACGCCGGAGCGCATCGGCCGCAGCCATCTCACCGATGTGGCGCAGCATCATCTCGCTGGAGCGGATGACCGCCGTCGGGTTGGCGATGCCCTGCCCCGCGATGTCCGGTGCCGAGCCATGCACTGCCTCGAAGATGGCGCAGTCGTCGCCGATGTTCGCCGCGCCCGTCACGCCGAGGCCACCGACGAGGCCCGCCATGAGGTCGCTCAGGATGTCGCCGAAGAGGTTGGTCGTGACCAGGCAGTCGTACTTCTCCGGGTGGATGACGAGTTGCATCGCCATGTTGTCGATGATGCGGTCGTCGAACGCAATCCCGGGATAGTCCTTCGCCATCTCGCGGCCGATGGACAAGAACATACCCCCCGACAATTTGAGAATGTTGGCCTTGTGAACGAGAGTGAGACGCTTGCGGCCCCGCCGCTTGGCGTCCTCGAAGGCGAAGCGGATGATCTTTTCGCTCCCCTTCCGCGTCACGCGCGCGATGGAGTCCGCAATCTGGTTGCGCTCGTCGAAGTATTCGATGCCCGCATACAGGCCTTCCGTGTTCTCCCGGTAGAGCAGGATGTCCAGCCCGTCGAACGGCCCGTCGGTGTTGGGAAGCGACTGTGCCGGGCGGACGTTGGCGTAGAGGTCGAAGTGCTGGCGCAGCCGCACGTTGATGCTGCGGAAGCCCGTCCCGACCGGCGTCGTCAGGGGCCCCTTGAGAGCGAGGCGCGTCCGCGCGATGGAGTCCAGCACGGCCTGCGGCAAAGGATCGCCGGTGGCCTCGAAGGCGCCGAGCCCGGCCTGCTGCACGTCCCAGTCGAAAGCCACGCCGGTCGCTTCGAGGACCCGCTGGGCGGCCTGGATGACCTCCGGGCCGATGCCATCGCCGGGGAGAAGGGTTGCAGAGTACGCCATCGTCACAGAAAAAGAAGCGAGAAACCGAAGACGAGCAAGCTACCGCTGGCCTGCGCCGAGGTGGATGGAGAGCGGCTAAAGACGGACAAACGACTGCGGGGGCGCCGTAGCACCCCCGCAGGACATCGTTAGAACAGAGACGGCTCAGCCACCCGATGGGGCTTCGCGGGTCGTGGAGTAGTTGATGCGGAGCGTCTCCGCCTCGCGCAGTTCCTGCTGCACATCGTAGAGCAACCCCGTCTCGACCTCGCGGTCCACGCGCATCGAGATGATCATGCGCGGCTCTTCGAGCACCTTGCGGTACATGATGTTGCGGATCTCTGTAAGGTCGTCCACGATGGCGTCGTCGATCTGCACAGCGGGCTCGCCGACCTGCGTGCCTTCGAGTTTTTCGGGGCCGATGTACATGTACGAGACGAGCCGCTTCTGCTCGATCTTCTCGATGGCTTCCGCCTGAGGCAACGTCGTGCGCACGAGCAACTCGGTCTCCCGAAGCACCGTCGTGACCATGAAGAAGATCAGCAGCATGAAGATGATATCCGGCAGCGAGGCAGTCGGGATATCCTGCTTGGTGTTGGCAGACTTCTTCTTAAAGTGAACCGACATAGGAGTACACGCAGAAAGGAGAGACGACGGTTAACTCAGCCAGCGGGCGCAGCCGCGCCACCGACGCCTGGGTCGGGCTCAGCGAGCGAGATCTTGATCGGGTACTTCGTGGCAACGGCGTCCTCGTCATCTTCGCCGAGTTGCCCCTTGTAGGTGGTGTAGTCCACCCCCGCGACCTGCCGCGAGTAATCGTCGCGGATCTCGATGTAGGCGCTCTTGATCTCGTCGAGCACCTCGATGTAGCGCCCGTACGGGAGGCCGCGCTCGGTCTTGAACGAGACGATGGCGAGGTCGGGGTTCTCCGAATAGTTCGGAAGCCGTCCCTCGTTGGTGACATGGCGAACCACCTCGCCGCGGATCTGGCTGATCTGCATGAACTCGCCGTCCACGAGCACATCGCCTGTGCTGTTCACGAGCACCGCGAGGAGGTTCCGCTGTCGGATCTCCGGCGGGGGCGTGTCCTCTTCCAGCTTCGGGGGAAGCTGCATGTAGATGCCCGAATCGACATTGATGGTCGTCGTGACGAGGAAGAAGATCAGCAGGAGGAAGGCGATGTCCGCCATCGAGGCGGTGGGAATCTCCGCCTCGCGGCTGGTGCGCCGTTGGAGCAAAGGCATGGCTCGGGAGGGTCTAGTCGAGGCTGAACAGACGAGGGAACGTCCTTACTTGATCAGGCCGCGGACAGCGGAGACGAGGAGGGCCAAGATGCCGAGGGAGAACATCACCACAGCCGTGAGCACAATGGCGGCCTCGCCTTGCGTCACGGGGTTGCCCCGGAGCGGCGCGTACTGGCCGGCGTCCCAGACGAGGTACAGGATGACGAAAACCAGCAAAGCCAGCCCGAAGGCGCCGATGGCGATGTAGTTCTTTCGGCCGCCGATGAGCGTCCGCAAGCCGAACCCGAGCATCATCAGCAGGCTGAGGACGATCAGGGCCTCACAGAGGTAGACGAGAATGGTAATCATGAGAGGGCGAGGTTAGAGACCAAACGAACAGGACGGGTGCGGAGCGCGATCGGCACGCATTGGCCTCTCGCGCTCACAGACGAACCGCGTCACGCGTCCGTGGTAGTCACGTCGTCATCGCCCGAGCCAATCGCGGCACGCTCGGCGGCGGCCGGGACGGCACGAATCGGACGGCCCATGTTCATCATCGCGAGGGCGTCGATTAGCTCGACGCTCGCTTCCTCCATCTCCGCCACGATGCGGTCGATCTTGGAGACCGCATAGTTGTAGAAGATCTGCAGGATGATGGCTACGATGAGACCGGCGACCGTCGTGATGAGGGCCACCTTGATACCGTTGGCCACGAGGCTCGGTGAGATGTCACCCGCCTGCTCGATGGCGTCGAAGGCGAGGATCATGCCCCAGACCGTGCCGAGGAAGCCGAACATCGGGGCGAGCGAGATAAAGAGGCTGAGCCAGACGAGGCCGCGCTCGAGGAAGCTCATCTCGATGGAGCCGTAGGAAACGACGGCCTTTTCGACCGCGTCCATGCCTTCGTCGTAGCGGAGCAGGCCCGCCTGGACGACCGAGGCGACCGGGCCGCGCGTGTTGGCGCAGACCTCCTCGGCCTCCGAGACGCCACCGCGCTCGAGCGCTTCCTTGACGTCGCTCATGAACTTGCGGGAGTTGATGTCGGCACGGTTGAGCGAAATGATGCGCTCGAAGGCGATGGCGAGACCGATCACGAGGCAGATCAGGACCGGCCACATGAAGCCGCCTTCGTTGCCTTCGTTGAACCGCTGAACCAGCATGTTCGTGAAGCCGCCATCACCGGCGGCGTCTTGGAGCAGCATCAGCGCGTAGAGCTTCATAGGAGACTACCTCAGGGAGAGTGCAATTCGGGGGTGGGCGAAAAAGGAGCCTTCGGGGGAAGGGCCACACGGGCCGACGCGCCAGAAGGGGAGTGCAGCGCAGAGAGGCCCGAAGGGTGCAGGGCGCGCCTCAAGGCCTTTCAATATCCCCACTGGGGTGGTAATTGTCAACGCGACCCAGCACAGCATCTTTCCAGACCCCACGCAGCTCCGAACTGGCGAATCCAACGCCTACACACACGACGGGCGGCGAAGTTGCCCTCGCCACCCGTCGGGGTGCCAATTTTTTCGCCCTCCCTGGGAGGGGTCATCTGCACCACCGCTACTGCGCCATCGCCAGATCGGCAGCGGCGTCCCAGAGGCGCATCGCCTCGGTGAGCGTCTCATCGATACCGCCCACGATGGGATAGAACGCATCCACGCCGAACATGCGGCGCGCCATGAAGGCCTTGATGCGCACCTCGATATCGGCGCGGCTCGCCTGCGCTTCCGACCGGACGAACACTGGGCTCTGCGGCTCCTGGCTCGGGCGGGTGGCGACCACCTCGATATCGCGAGACGCCACGTGGGCGAGGAAGGCCTCGAAGGCTTCGCCCTCTACCTCGTACTGGCGGAGGAATTCACCTTCGCGCCCCTCCCACTGCTGGCGGAACGACGGGCCGAGGTCCTCCAGGTAGGCGCGGGCGAACGAGTCGTCGAGGCGTCGCCCGATGACGGTGCGGAGCGCGGCATTGAGGGTGTCGAGCTGCACGAGGTAGTCGGGCAGGATGCCACCGCCGCCGAAGACGATGCGGCCCGAATCGGTCTCGAATTTGAGCGAGTCCGGGACGCCCTCGGCGTAGGCCGACACGTCCACCAGACCGGAGGTCGGGAAGGTGCCTTCCATCAGGTCGCGCACTTCGCGCTTGGCTTCGTAGTAGCCTTCGTCGTCCGCTCCGGCTTCGTACGGCGTCTGGATGAGGCGCCCGACGGGCGTGAAATACCGCGAGACGGTCATCTGCAGCACGGCGCCATCGGAGAGGGGGAACTGCTGCTGCACGAGCCCCTTGCCGAACGTCCGGCGCCCGACGATGAGCGCGCGGTCATGGTCCTGCAACGCACCCGCTACGATCTCGCTGGCCGAGGCCGCGTTCTCGTCCACGATCACGATCACCGGATCGTTCTCGACGGTGCCTTCGCCCGTGGCGCGATATTCCCGGTTGTTGCCCGCATGGCGGCTGTCGGTGTAGACCACCATCTGCCCGGCTGGGAGGAACTCGTCGGAGATGCGCCAGGCCTGTTCGAGCAGGCCTCCGGCGTTGCCGCGCAGATCGAGGATGAGGCGGGTCATGCCCTGCGCCCGGAGCTGCCGGACCGCATCGACGAACTCGGCGTGGCTTGTCCGCGCGAAGCGCTGGAGCTTGATGTAGCCCGTCTGCTCGTCGGTCATGTAGGCCGTCACGATGGTGTTGAGCGGAATCCGGTCCCGGGTGATGGTGTATTCCAACCGCTCATCGTAGCCGGGGCGCTCCACCTGCACGGTGACTTCGGTCCCGGACGGGCCCTTGAGGTAACGCTGCACGAGATCGGGCGTGAAGCCGATGGCCGTCGTGTCGTCGATCAGTAGGATGCGGTCGCCGGGTTGCAGACCGGCCTCCTCGCTCGGTCCCCCCGCAATCGGCATTAGCACGGCCAGCGTGTCCCGGTCGCCAGGGCCTTCGAGCAGTTCGTAGTAGATGCCGATGCCCTCGAACGAGGCGTCAAAGCTCTCGCGGACGCTCCGCATCTCCTCGGCTGAGATGTAGACGGAGTGCGGGTCGAGCCCGGCCAGCATGCCTTCGATGGCGTCCTCGGCGAGTTGCGCCGAATCGGTACGTTCCACGTAGCTTTGCGTCACGTAGTTGTACGCCTCCTCGATCTTGCGCAGGTTCTCGTAGTCGCTGTTGCCGGAAGCCACGTCGCGGACGTGGAAGCCGAGCACCATGCCGAGCCCGAGGATACCGGCGAAAAGGAAGGGGGCGATCCGGCGCTGTGTCATGGAAGTAGTACAGTCGAAACGGCGGGAAGGACAAAGGTACGCTGCCGAGAACGCGAGAGCCGTGCAGCTTCGTGCATCCCTACGAAGCGAGACAGCAATGGTTCAGCGGGCAGGAATTATTCCATCCCGCCCTGCTCCATCGGTTTTTAGCGAATCGCGTCCCAGGTCCGGGAGTGTGACCGGCCCCGCACAGTGACGGAGATGCTGTTGAGCAGCCAGTCGAGCATGGTGCGGGCGTAGCCGCGCTGCCGGTAGCGGCGCGGGTCTTCATAAACCATTCGGTGCCAGAGAAAGCGGATGCGCGGACCGCCGGTGCGGCGCGCGCGCTTGGCAATGCGGCGGAATAGATCGAAGTCTTCGCCCGCCACCAACTGCTCGTCGTATCCGCCGAACGCTTTGAAGAGATCGCGGCGGACGGCGTGGCACTCGCCGCGCCCCATTCCGAGGCCGAGGCGGTTCCAGCCCCAGAAGAGCGCATTGCAGGTCCCCAGCACGAGACGGTCGTCCAGGCGCGCTTCTGCTGGATCCACGGCCACGCGGCAGGTGGCCGCGCCCGCCTCCTGCGCCGCCGAGATGAGTTCGCTCAAGAACGCGTCGGTGTCTTCGGGGAAGCCGATATCGGCGTTGAAGAAGAGCAGCACGTCGGCCTGGGCGAGACGAGCGCCCGCGTTGCGCCCGGCGCCGATGGTCTGCCGCTCCGCGCCTCGGTGCACCACGACGTGATCGGCGAGGTCGACGGCTAGCCGAAGGGTCCCGTCGGTCGAGCCCCCATCGGAGACGATGAGTTCGAGGCCAAGGCGCGCGGCTGAGGTGCGCAGCGGCTCCAGCACCGCGCGCAGCGTTTTCTCCTCGTTCAGCGTCGGGACGACGACACTGGCGGCGGGTTTCTCGGCCGCTCCATCGGGCCGAGAGCGAGGTTCAGAAACGGGCGCTAGATTCGACATGTCGCCGAAGATAGTTCGCCCTCCTCTCTCAGTGCCGGTCCATGAACAAGACCAACCGGGCCATTGCCCGTCAACTCAAGCTCGCCGCCGACCTGATCGAACTCACGGGCGGCAATGCGTTTCGGGCCCGCGCCTTCGGCTCGGCCGCGCGCCGGATTGAGCGGCTGGAAGAATCCGTCCCGGCGCTGGTAGCCGAGGGCACCTTAACAGACGTAGCCGGGGTCGGCCAGAGTCTCGCCGCCGATATCGCGGAGTTCCTCGACACAGGCCAATTTCCGGCGGTGGCCGAGCTTCTCGCGACCCTCCCACCGGGCCTGCTCGATGTGCTGCGCGTCAAAGGGCTAGGCCCGAAGAAAGTCCGCGTGCTCTGGCAGGACCTCGACATCACCTCGCTGGACGACCTCGAAGCCGCCGCCGTGGCCGGGCGCATCGCCGCGCTGTCCGGCTTCGGCGCGAAGACGCAGCAGAACGTGCTCGACCAGATCGAGCTCTTGCAATCGTACGCAGGCAAAGCCCACACGGCACAAATCGCCGACGAGGTGGAGGAACTCGTTGAGGCGCTACGCACGACCGCGGGCATTGCCCGGGCCGAGGCCGCCGGGCGCTTCCGCCGCCAGTTCGAACTCGTGGAGGACATCGACCTCGTTGCCGAGGGCTCGCCTGAAGCGATCCGCGATACGCTCGCCGCACGCGGCGTCCAGTTTGAATCCGCAGCCCACGCCCCCTTGCGAGGAACACTGCCGAGCGGAATGCGGCTGGCTGTTCATCCGGCGGAGGCCGGCACGTTCGGACGCGTGCTCTGGGCCGCGACCGGCTCGGAGGCCCACGTTGAGCAGTTCGTAGACCGCTACGGCCTCCCCGGCGACACCGACGACGAGGCGACGCTCTACACGTCCGTCGGCCTGCCCGTCGTTGCTCCGGCCCTACGCGAGGGCACCGATGAATTGGAGGCGGCCGCGAACGGTGCCCTGCCGCGCCTCGTCACGGTCGAAGACTTCCGGGGGTCACTTCACAACCACACAACCGCTAGCGACGGCGCACACACGCTCCGCGAGATGGGCGACGCGGCCCGTGCGATGGGCCTGGAATACCTCGGCATCTGCGATCACAGCCGCAGCCTCCAGGTTGCCAACGGCCTCTCCATCGAGCGCCTGATGGGCCAAGTCGAGGCCATCGCCGACCTCAACGCCGACTACGCGGCCGATGGCGGCCCGGCCTTCCGCATCCTCTCTGGTACCGAGTGCGACATCCTCTCCGATGGTGCCCTCGACTTCCCCGACGAAGTCCTCGAACAGCTCGACATCGTCGTTGCGAGCATTCACTCGGCGTTCCAACTCGGCATTGTCGAGCAAACGGCGCGACTCGTGGGCGCCGCCGAAAACCCGCACATCGACATCCTCGGACACCCAACGGGCCGCCTTCTGCTCCGCCGCGAGGGCTACGCCATCGACCATGATGCCGTGATCGCCGCGTGCGCAGCTACCGGCACGGCCCTTGAACTCAACGCCAACCCCTGGCGCCTCGATCTGGACTGGCGCTGGGTCCGGCGCGCGACCGCGGCAGGCGTCCTTATCGCCATCAACCCGGACGCGCACGCGACCAGCGAACTGGCGCTCGTGCGCTGGGGCGTAGCCGTCGCCCAGAAGGGCTGGCTGACGCCCGAGCAGTGCCTCAACACCAAGTCGGCGGACGACCTCCTGGCGTGGGCCCGCTCGTGATCTTTCCGTCGTAGTTCGTAGCCTACGGCAGGCGCTCCTTTCTCCCTTCTCTCTACCTTCTCCCTTTCACCCTCTCCTCCCGCGTGTCCCGCCTCCTCACCGTTCTCGGCTTCGTTGCCCTGCTCCTCATCGGCGTCGCTGCAATTGTAGGCCTGCTGGCCTATGGCAACGAACCCGTCCGGTCGGGACGGCTCACGCTGGAGGACCTGAGCCAACCGGCCGCCGTGGCCTGGGACGAGGACGGGCGCGTCGTCATCGAGGCGACGAACGAGCGGGATCTGGCTGCCGCACTCGGCTATGCCCATGCCGCCGACGACGCCTGGGCGATGGCGCTGTGGCGCCAGGCCGCCATCGGGGGACTCGCCGAATGGTTTGGCCCCACGCAGCGGCAGCTGGATCGGCATGCACGCATGCTCGGCTTCGCCACGCTCGCCGAGCGCACCTACGAGGCCCTGCCCGACAACGAACGAGCGCTGTTGGAGGCCCATGCACACGGCGTCAATGCAGCGCTCCGCCAGAATCCTGTGGCACAGCGCGACGAGTTCGTCCTGCTCGATCTGGAACCGACGCCGTGGCTGCCGTGGCACGCGCTCGCCATCGAGCGCCTCGTGGCCTGGCTCGGCACCCCGCCTCTCGGCACCGACAGCGCCTTCGGACAGGCCCGCACCGATCCAGCCATCGCCCGCTTCGCCACGACCGATTCGCTCTTTCGCGCCTTCCTGTACCTGGGCGGCGCCCGGCAGTCGCGCGCCTGGGTCGCCCCCCTCGACAGCACCACCACGACGTTCGTGCAGCAGCACCCCTACGGCGCCTCGGCGCTGCCCCTGATGCGCGCGGTCACACTGCGGCAGGGCAGCGAGGGCCTGACTGCTGCCACGATCCCCGGCACGCTGCTCTTCCCCGGAGGCCAGACCGCCGACCGGGCCTGGAGCGTCTTTCTCACGAGCGACGCCACCCTGACGCCGTTCGACAGCCTCCTGCCCCCGCCCGTCTACGACCGCCTCGTGGACCGCAACGGCGACGAGACGCTGCTCACGATCAACCGCTCCGACGACGGCCTCTTCTTCAAATCGGAAACGTCCACGCAGCCCGCGGCCCGCGCTGATACGCTGGTCGCGGATTCCACGGCTGCCTTCCGCCCGAGTGACCCGGCGCTGAAGACGCCCTCGGCCTGGGTCCTCCAGTGGTCTGGTCTCGCCCCCGGCACCGACCTCTCTGCCTGGCGCGCGCTGCGCGACAGTACCGCCGCCGCCTTTCGCCTGTTTCGTGGAGACGGCCTCGTGATGACGCGCAGTGAAAGCCCCATGGTGCTCGGCGATCCGCCCATTCGTTCCACCCTGCCGGGCGGGGGTGTGTTCATCGCGGCCGACACGCTGGCGCGCTATGCCGCCGAGCACCTCGCTGCGCTTATCGCTGCGAACGCCAGCACACCGCAGGCGCTCACGCGCGACGCGACCAGCCCCTGGGCCGCCGCGCAACTTGCCGGCCTGCTGGCCGCCCTAGGCCACCGCGATTCGCTCACCGCCGATCTCAAAGACCCGTACGCGTTCCTGCTGAGTTGGGACGCGCGCTACACCGAAGACGCCGTCGGCGCGGCGCTGTTCGAGACGTGGCTGCGGGCGCACCGCAGCATCACGGGCGCCTGGCCCATCCCTGCCGACTCCAGCAACCGACCGCTCCTCCAGCAGACCCTCCGCCTCGCCGTCGCAATGCTCAGGGACCAACACGGCGACCGCCCGAGCGCCTGGCGGTGGGAATCCGTTCAGCGCGGCGCGCGCACCTTCCCCGTCTGGGGCGACTCGACGCAAGGCTTGGTTGAGGCGCGCTACGCGCCGAGCGAAACCGGGCTGGGGGGCCACCCGACGGCCCTCCGCCTCGGCCCCTCGCTCGTTTTTGGCGAGCCACCTGCTCCCGCTGTGTGGACAGCCTGGCTCACGACGACCGACTGGGACGCCTGGACCATTCAACACCCTGTCGTGGAAGCCGGGGGCCTTCTCGGTCGAACGGGCGAGGTCTTTCTGGACACAGAGCCCCTCGTTGTGCAACGCAGCGCCGCCCTCACCGATCCGGTGTACCTCCGCCCGCCCGATGCCCCATAGCCTCTGGATCGGGCTGGACGCGGGGGGCACCAAGACAGCACTCCTGGCCGAGGGGGGCGGGCGCCGATGGACCACCACCGGCCCCGGCGTCAACCTCCGCCGCGATGGACTCGCCCAAACCGTCCGCGTCCTCTCCGCGCTGATCCGCGATGCCCAGGCGACGTTCTTCGAGGCCGAACTGGCCGGGCTCTGTGCAGGCGTCGCGGGTGCCGGGGTAGAGGGCGGGGCCGTCACGATGGCCCTTCGGAAAAGGCTTGAGCTCGATCCGCCGGTTCCTGTACTCGTCACGCACGACGCAGAGATCGCGCTCGAAGCGGCCTTCGGTGCCGAGAGCGGCGTGGTGCTCATCGCAGGAACCGGGTCCGTCGTCTACGGGCGCACGATCGAGCCACGGACCCTGCGCGCGGGGGGCTGGGGCTATCGCCTCGGCGACGACGGCAGCGGCACCGCACTCGGACGCGCCGCCCTCCGTGCCGTGGCCCGCGCCCTCGACGGCGGTCCCTCGACCCGCCTATCCCACTACCTCGCCGACGCGCACGGCCTGGACTCTATCGACACACTACTGGCGTGGACCTACGACGAGGACGGCACGTTCGCCTCACTCGCCACCGTCGTGCTCGAGGCGGCCGAGGCGGGAGACCGCGTGGCCGCGGACCTGCTGCATGACGAGACCGATGCCCTCGCCCAGCAAGCGACGTGGCTGGCGCGTCAGGCCGGAGGACGCCTCGACCGCCGGGTCGCCCTCTTGGGCGGCCTGACCTCGGAAGCGCTCTACCGCGAAGCTCTCATCGGCGCCCTCGCCCACCGCCTTCCCGGCTGGTTCGTCGCACGCTGCGAGCACGAGCCCGTCGAAGGCGCCCTGGCCCGTGCGAAGAGACTGACGCCTATGCCCTCCTGAACGATCCTCTTACTCAATCGATTCAGGTGTGTATTCGGCGGGGTCGAACGCCGGCGCTGGATACTGGGGGTCCATCGATTCCAGCGTCTGGAGCAGGATCTCGCCCACCACCACATCGCGCCACCACCGTTCCTCGGCGGGCACGACGTACCATGGTGCCGCCTCGGTCGAGGTCCGCTCGAGGGCGGTTTCAAAGGCCCGCATGTAGTCATCCCATAGCGCGCGCTCCTTGAGGTCATCCGGGTTGAACTTCCAGTGCTTGTCGGAGCGGCGCAGGCGGCGGCGGAAGCGCTCCAACTGATACTCCTTCGAAATGTGGAGCATCACCTTCACCACGCGCGTGCCTGCGTCAGCAAGCAGGGCCTCGAAGTGCCGGATGTGATCGTAGCGCCGCTCGATGATCTCGGGCGCCGCCCACCCGTGGACCTTCACGATCAGCACGTCCTCGTAGTGCGACCGGTTGAACACGCCCATGTACCCTTTTCCCGGCGCCTTGTGGTGAATGCGCCAGAGGAAGTCGTGCGACCGTTCGAGGGTGGAGGGTGCTTTGAAATTCCACACCCGTACGCCCTGCGGATTGATGTCGCCGAAGACCTTGCGGATGGTAGAATCTTTGCCCCCGGCGTCCATCGCTTGCAGCACGAAAAGCACGGACTGCTCGCGCTCGCCATATAGCCGTTCCTGCAACTCGTCGAAGCGCTCTTTGAGCACCGCGAGGTAGGCCTTGGCTTCCTCTTCGTGCTCGACCTCGGTGTAGTCCTGCGTGTCAGCAGGGTTGCGCGCGGCGAGGTTGACCGAGGCGCCGGGACGGATCCGATAGCGGTCGAGGTCGATCTTCATCAGGAGAGGTTGCTAAACCGAGTAGGGCTGACCGGAGATCGGCCAGCCCTACGATAGCAGTGACGGAGGCAATGGCGCTAGCGGCGCCCAAACAGATTGCTGAGGATGGCCGAACCCGCCTGCTGCATCAGGTCGTCTTTGAAGTCACCGTCGCCATCTTTGTCGAGGAAGCCGCCGAGGGGACCGAGCAGACTATCCGGCGTGGCCTGTCGTGCCCGCCGCGATTCCTGCCCGAGCAGATCGGAGAGCACATCCGGCCCGAGGCCACCCTGGCGCTGGCGCCGTCCGAGGGCCGCCATCACGAGGGGTGCGAGAATGGGCAGCAGCCGCTGGACCTTCGAGAGGTCCAAGCCGGAGGCCTGCGCCACCCCCTGCTCCACTTCCGGGCGCTGCCCACCGAGAATGTGGCTGAGGATGCCGGAGCCGTCCGTCTGACGACCGGATACCTGACCGCCGAGGAACCCGGAGAGGTTGTCGAGGAGCGAACCGTCGTGGTCTTGCTGGAGGGCACCGAGGAGTGACTCTGCACCTTGGGGCGAATTGGTGTTGCGGTTGAGCCCGGCCATCAGGGCCGGGAGGGCGGCGGCAATGGCCTGCTGAGTTTGCCGTTCGTCCGCACCGATGGTCTGGGCGAGTTGCCCCATCTGGGGCCCACCGAGGTTCTGAGCGAGGAGGTCGAGGATACCGTTCATCGGGAGAGAAGGCTAGTTGAGGAAGGGACCGCTGGGACCCCTCGCTCCAGCCAGAGTTTCCTTCGCCGCGATTCTCCTCGCTACGGCTCGCTCGCATCACCGCCCCGATCAGGCCGCCTGCAACTCCACCACATCGAGCGCCACGGAGACCTCCTGAAGCCCATGGACGGCGTTGGACACGTACATCGCATCCGCCATCCGCAGGTCGTCCACGGTCAGGATGGCCTCGTCGGCCTCGGGTCGCGTCGTCAGGATATGCGAGCGGTACACACCGGCCAGGCCACCCGGTGCCATCGGCGGAGTAAGCAACCGACCGTCTCGCTCCACCCACACGTTGGTCCGAGTCCCTTCGACGAGTTCACCTGCCGTGCTGACGAGAATGGCTTCGTCGTAGCCGTGGGTCTGCGCCCAGTAGAGCGGCTTGGCATAGTGCAGCCGCCGCGTAGTCTTGTGCCGCCAGAACGGGCCCGAGGGATCGACCAAGCCCGGATACACCGCGGCCGTCGCATAACGCGCCTCGGTGGGATCGAGAGTGGCGGTAGTAAGGCGCACGGTGCCGTCGCTGCTGAGCGTCAACCGCACACGGTAGGGTTGGCCCGGTTCGAGGACGTCTTCCGTCTGGGCAAGAGCGCCGCAGATGCGCGCCTCGTCATACGGGAAGTCGAAGTAGACGGCGGCCTGAACCAGCCGGGCGAGGTGCCAGTCCAACAGGGCGATCCCGTTGTCCCAGCGCATCGTTTCAAGCAACGAAAAATCGAGCGTGTTCATGCAACGGCCTCCGTCAAGAACTGAGCTTTGAGGATGCATTCCTCGTATTCCGCATCGGCATCCGAATCCCACACGATGCCGCTTCCTACACCGAGCACCCCGTCGGACCCGGTCAGCGCCACCGTCCGGATGGGAACGTTGAAGACCGCCCCCTCTGGCCCGGCATAGCCAATCGCGCCACAATACATGCTCCGAGGCTGGTCTTCCAGTTCGCGGATGAGCTGCATGGCGCGCAGCTTCGGGGCGCCGGTCACGGATCCACAGGGGAAGAGCGCCTGGAGCACCTCCCCTACCTGGACTTCGGGGCGCAACGTGGCCGTGACGGTGGAGGTCATCTGCGTGACCGTTTCGTAGCGCTCGGTCTCGAACAACATCGGGACCTGCACGGTGCCGGGTTCGGCGACCCGGCTGAGGTCGTTTCGTAGGAGGTCTACGATCATCAGATTTTCGGCCCGGTTCTTCTCATCGGCAGCGAGCTGCCGGGCGAGGCGGTCGTCCTCGGAGGGCGTCGCGCCGCGCGGACTGGTACCTTTCATCGGACGCGCCGTGATGGAACGGCCGTCTATCCGAAAGAACAGTTCGGGCGAGAAGGAGAAGAGATGCTGAGAAGAGAAGTGCAGGAGCGCGCCGTAGGGCACGCGCTGGCGAGCTCGAACGGCGCGATACAATCCTAGCGGATCGCCCGTCACAGAAAACTGGACCGGGGCCGTGAAGTTCACCTGATAGCTATCGCCCACCCGGATCGAATCTTTAATGTGCGCGATACGATTTCGATAGGTGTCCCGGTCGAGACTAAAGCGCGGATACCCCATCGTGAACGAGCCCGCCTCCTCCAATAGCGCTTCAAATTCGCTGCCGGGATATTGCTCCGGCACCTCGTAGACACCGAACCACCCCAAGAGCCCGGGCTCCGGGGGGGCAAACACCGAAGGCTCCAGCGCATAGCCCGCCTCATACGCGAGCGCACCGGCCACGTAGCGGCCCGCCGCGACGTGCGCATCGAGGGCGTCCAGCAACGCGGGCACATCGTCCGCGGTGTGCGCGGTCAGAATCGCCGAGGGCTCGGTGAACAGCAGCCCTGCTTCTGACCCGGTGTCCGTGTCCCGTCGCGCGGCGTCGAGCCACACCGTTCCCGACTGCCGGAGCACGGCAAGATCAAGCGCGATGGGCGAAACGGACACGGAACGTGGTGGCGAATCCGGGGGAAGCGCTTCCAGTTACGCCGCACGAGAGGATGGGATCCATTAGCCGTGCCACCAATTGCACGGCAAACAGCTAGACAAGGCCACTGCACTGCGAGACGCCCGGCGCGAACGAACCATGACTCGGCTCTCGTCCGCCCGGGCGTCTCGTCCCCCCTTACTCAACGAGGTGGGTTAGAACCCGCCATCGCCGCCATAGGGCGGCGGACCGAGCTGCCCATCGCCACCGGCATCGGTGCGGCCGGACAGGTTATCGAGGGCGGGACCGAGAGCCGCGCGGAAGTTCTGAGACCGGAGCCGGTCCACGATATCGCCGCGCCCGGCGCAGTAGCCGAGCATCGCATGGGGACGCTGTACCTGCTTGATGCCTTCGCGCACCACCCACATATGCCAGGGCCGAAAGTCGTCCGTGTCGAAGGGGCCGAGCAAACGACCATAGAGGCGGTTGGCGGCTTTCTCTACATCGTCTTCGGAATCGAGCTCGCCGAGTTCGAGGAGACGTTCGAGGGCACCGTAGATGTAGCCAGCGAGGAAATCGTGCTGGCCGTCGGTGAGGTTGAGGCGGGTGTGGGGCCCGGCGTAGCCGAGGTCTTCGAGCGGCGTGCGGATGCAGGCCTCAACGTGGGTGACGGCTTCGCTAACCATCGCTTCGACGTAGGCGTCGGATTTTTTCCGAGGGGAAGGCATGCAGGGGAGAGCTAAGGAGGACCGGAAGGGAGTACCCGTCCTCACGCAAACGCCTCCGCAGCCCAGGCTACCGATACATCAGAAAGCTCCTTTGACACGCCCCCGTTACGTGGGGGGTGCCCCACCCTCGTAGATGCACAACATCCGCAGCTCTTCACGTCTCGGCTTGGCATCACAACGTGGGCTCACATGCTTCTTCGGTACTGGCCGCCAACCTCGAAGAGCGCCTCCGTGATTTGCCCGAGTGAGCACGTCTGCACCGTCCGCAGGAGTTCCTCGAAGAGGTTGCTCCCATTCCGCGCGGTCTGCTCAAGACGCTGAAGCGCGTCCGGCGCCTCAGTAGCGTGGCGGCGGTGGAAGCGGCGGACGCCTTCGAGCTGGCGCTGCTTCTCCTCCTCTGTCCCGCGCATCAGTTCGACCGCCGGCACGGCGTCCTTGCCCTCCCGCTGGAACGTGTTGACACCGACGATGGGCAGTTCGCCCGTGTGCTTCTTGTGCTCGTAAAACAGCGACTCTTCCTGGATTTTACCGCGCTGGTACATCGTCTCCATCGCGCCGAGCACGCCGCCCCGGTCGGAGATGCGCTCGAACTCCTGCAACACAGCCTCCTCCACGAGATCCGTCAGTTCGTCTACGATGAAGGCGCCCTGAATGGGGTTCTCGTTCTTCGCCAGTCCGAGTTCACGGTTGATGATGAGTTGAATCGCCATCGCGCGGCGGACACTTTCGGGCGTCGGCGTCGTGATCGCCTCGTCGTAGGCGTTGGTATGGAGCGAGTTGGTGTTGTCGTAGATGGCGAGGAGCGCCTGGAGCGTGGTGCGGATGTCGTTGAACTGGATCTCCTGAGCGTGGAGGCTGCGGCCGGAAGTCTGGATGTGGTACTTGAGCTTCTGGCTCCGCTCGTCGGCGCCGTAGAGGTCGCGCATCGCCACGCTCCAGATGCGCCGGGCAACACGGCCGAGGACGGTGTACTCCGCGTCCATCCCGTTCGAGAAAAAGAACGAGAGGTTGGGCGCGAACTGCTGGACGTCCATCCCGCGCGCGCGGTAGTACTCGACGTAGGTGAAGCCATTGGCGAGGGTGAAGGCGAGCTGCGAGATCGGGTTGGCCCCCGCCTCGGCGATGTGGTAGCCCGAGATCGAGACCGAGTAGAAGTTGCGGACGCCCTCGTCGATGAACGTCTGCTGGATGTCGCCCATCACGCGGAGCGCAAACTCGGTCGAGAAGATGCAGGTGTTCTGCGCCTGGTCCTCTTTCAGGATGTCGGCCTGGACCGTGCCGCGCACGCTCTGGAGCGCATGGCTGCGGATCCTTTCGTATTCGTCCTCGGCGAGCACCCCCCAATCCACGAGGTCTTTTCCGGTGCAGCCGAGCAGGCCGAGACCCGTCCCGTCGTGTCCTTCGGGGAGGCCGTCGTCCTGATACGGGACATAGACGGGCCGGTCATCACCCAATCGATCTGTAATAACAGATGCTGCGGCGTCCCAGCGGCCCTCCTCCTTCAGGAAGGCCTCCACCTGCTGGTCGATGGCCGTGTTCATGAACATGGCCAGGATCATCGGCGCGGGACCGTTGATCGTCATCGAGACGCTCGTCTTGGGGTCGCACAGGTCGAAGCCCGAGTAGAGCTTCTTCATGTCGTCGAGCGTGGCGATGGAGACGCCCGAGGTACCGACCTTGCCGTAGATGTCGGGGCGCTCATCGGGATCGCGGCCGTAGAGCGTGACCGAGTCGAAAGCCGTCGAAAGCCGCTTGGCGGGCATACCGAGCGAGACGAGGTGGAAGCGCTTGTTGGTCCGCTCGGGCGTGCCCTCCCCCGCGAACATGCGCGTCGGGTCCTCGCCCTGGCGCTTGAGCGGGAAGACGCCCGCCGTGAAGGGGAAGTAGCCGGGCAGGTTCTCCAACAACGCGAAGCGGAGACGCTCGCCGGGGTCCTCGGTGCGCGGCAACGCCACACGCGGCACCTTTGTCCCGCTCAGCGTCTCGTGATAAAGGGGTTGGCGGATTTCGCGGCCCCGCACCGTGTAGATGAACTCATCGGCGCCATACTGCGTGGCGACGGCGTCCCAGTTGTCCAGGATGGCACGGCACCGCGGATCGAGCTTGCCCCACCAGTGGTCGGCCATTTCATCCAGCCGCTCTGCCAGCGTCTCGGCGTCTTCCGGTTGCCAGCTTTCGACCTGCGCCTTCGCGCCGACTGCCTGGCTCCACTTCCGCGCGAACGCGACCTGCTCCTCGGCCCAGGCGCGGTAAGTGCGGGCCGTGTCGGCGATCTCGGCGAGGTAGCGCTGCCGCTTGGGTGGGATGAGCGCGAGGTCAGCCGCGTCAGGCTCCGGGAGGGCCTCGGGCTCGAAGAGCGTGCTGGTCCGCTCGAAACCGTACGCCCGGAGTTGCTGAAGGAGCGCCAGATAGAGCCGTGAGACCCCCGGGTCGTTGAAGCGCGCGGCCATCGTCGGGTAAACGGGCATGGTGTCCGGGCGCTCGGAGAACGCACCCCGGTTGCGCTGCACCTGCTTCTTGATGTCGCGGAGCGCATCAGCGGAGCCGCGCCGCTCGAACTTGTTGAGCGCCACGAGGTCGGCCACATCGAGCATCCCGATCTTTTCGAGTTGCGTGGGCGCCCCGAAGTCATGCGT
>JABDIZ010000239.1 GCA_013003465.1 Rhodothermaceae bacterium | reverse complement strand
ACCTCCGACGCATTGAGATACGCGTGCTTGTCGGTCACGTACCACGTCATGCGAACGACGTGCACGGGCTGTGCCTGCGCCGCCTCTAACACTGCCGCGATGTTGTGCAGGGCCTGCGCGGCCTGCTCGCCGAAGTCGTCGCTGACGAGCCGCTGCTGCGCGTCCCATCCGATCTGTCCGGCAAGGAACAGGAGGCGGCCTTCGGCAAGGACACCGTTGTTGTACCCGGAGGGCCGTACCCACTCGGAGGGGTTGACAAACTGCATGGGGTTGGTCCGTAGTCTGTGGTCCATAGGTCGTGGAAAACGCGTTCAGGCCGGTCCTTTCTTCTCTCCCTTTCGCCCGCTCTCTCTCGCTCCCTCGTTCAACAACTGGCGCGCGATCACGACCTGCTGAATGGCAGTAGCGCCCTCGTAGATACGAAGCGGCCGGATGTCGCGGTAGAGGCGTTCGACGATGTGCCCGGCGGTGACGCCGTTCCCGCCGAACAACTGGATGGCCTGGTCGATGACGCGTTGCGCCGCCTCGGTCGCGTACGCCTTTGCCATCGCGGCTTCCTTGGTAACGCGCTCAGCGCCCGCGTCTTTGGTCCACGCGGCGCGATAGACGAGCAACGCCGATGCGTCCACTTCCGTCGCCATCTCAGCGAGCGTGCCCTGCACGAGTTGGAGGTCAGCCAGCGTGCCGCCGAAGAGTTCGCGCTGCCGGACATGTCCCAGCGCTTCTGCTAACGCTCGCCGGGCCATCCCCACAGCCGCGGCACCGACCGTCGTTCGGAACACATCAAGCGTCGCCATGGCGATGCGGAAGCCTTGTCCTGGCTCGCCGATCAGGGCCGTGCGCGGCACGCGGCACGCGTCGAAACGGAGCGAGCCGAGCGGATGCGGCGAAACCGTTTCGATGCGCTTGCTCACGCTCAGACCCGGCACCTCAGCGTCGACGATGAAGGCTGAGAGTCCGCGGTTCCCATCCCCTTCACCCGTGCGGGCAAAGACGACGTAATGGTCGGCGAGGCCTGCATTCGAGATCCAGGTCTTGCTGCCGTCGAGCACATAGTGCGCACCGTCGAGCGCCGCGGTGGTAGCGAGGGCCGACACGTCAGAACCGGCCTCGGCCTCGGAGAGCGCAAAGGCCGCGATGGCTTCGCCCTGGGCAACCGGCGGGAGATAACGCGTGCGCTGCGCCTCGGTACCGAAGAGCGAGATCGGCCCGCTACCCAGGCCCTGCATCGCAAAGGCGAAGTCGGCCAGCGCCGAGCGATAGGCTAATGCCTCACGGGCCAGGCACAGACTCCGTACATCGAGACGCTCGTGGCGTCCCGCCGGAGCCGGAACGCATAGCCGCAGCCAGCCCGCCTCGCCCATCGCCGCCACGAGGTCGCGGCACGCATCGTCTACATCCTCCGGCTCGTCATCGGGCACGTGGGCCTCGGCCCAGGTCGAGAGCTGGCGCGCCAGCGTGCGGTGCCGATCCTCGAAGAACGGCCAGGCAAGGTGGGTCATGCGGGGTTCTCCGGTAGCGACGCGGGCAGGACCATCCGAAAGACGGCGCCTTCTCCTTCGGCGGATTCGGCGACGAGGCTCCCCTGGTAGCCGTGCGTCACGATGTCGTAGGCGAGGGAGAGACCGAGCCCCGTCCCCTCCCCAGTCGGCTTGGTGGTGAAGAACGGCTCGAACACACGCGCCCGCGCCGCCTCCGGGATTCCCGCCCCGTTATCCTCAATGCATACTTCCGCGCCGCCCTCACCCAGCCGATGCGTCGTGATCCGCACCGTCGGAACGAACGAATCGTCCGGCCCTGCGCTCCGCTCCTGTACGGCGTCGAAGGCGTTATCGAGGAGATTGATCAGCACCCGACCGATCTCCTGCGGCACGACGACGACCTCGCCGATGTCCTCAGCAAGCTCCTGCTCGAAGGCCACCTGAAACGCCGGGTGGCGGGCGCGCTTGCCGTGGTAGGCCAGATTGGCGTACTCCTCGACGAGGGCGTTCAGTTCGACCGCCCGGCGCTCGCCGCGTCCACTCCGGGCGTGCTCCATCATCTGGCGCACGATCGTGTCGGCCCGGCGGCCGTGCTCCTCGATCTTGGCGGCGTTGGCCTTGAGGTCGGCGAGGAGCGCCTGACGGTCTTCGGAGTCCGGCTCCTCCTCCAGTTCCGTGATGAGCTCTTGGGAGAGCCCCGCAAAGTTGTTGACGAAGTTGAGCGGGTTCTTGATCTCGTGCGCGATGCCCGCCGTGAGCTGACCGAGGCTCGCCATCTTCTCCTTCTGGATGAGTTGAGCCTGCGCTGCCTCGAGTTCGGCCGTGCGCTCTGCCACCAGTCGCTCTAGCTCGCGGTTGCGGCCTTCTAGCGCGTCCATCAGGGTATCACCCACCTCCTGCATGGCATCCGCGATTGAGAAGTGGCAATGCACGATGAGCCACCGGGGCTCCCGCCGTTCAAGCACAAGAGAAAAGCGCGGCTCCACCACGTGCGTGTCGCCCTCGATAAAGATCGTGGAGTGCAGTTGCGCTTCGACCAGCGCAACTGTAGCGTGCAGCAGCCGCACATGGATCCAGGGTACCTCCAAGTCGGAGGGGTACGGCATCTCCTCCTTCTCACGCTCAATGAGAGTCTGGAACGCTTCCCGGTTCGGGTAATAGTCGCCCGGCCCCGTCCCGAGCCCCGTGAAGTCCTCCGCGATGTGCGCCAGCACACCATCGACGGCTTCTTCGGCGGGCTGCATCCACGCATTCATGAACGCATGAACGGTGTCTAGCACCTCTGCTTCGATGGCATGGGGAGTCGGCATGGAGGCCTCAGTCGCCTTCGAAGATGGGCTGCTCTTTGTTGGCGAAGGCGTGGTAGGCGCGCTCGAAGTCGCGCGTCTGCATGCAGATGGCCTGCGCCTGGGCCTCCGCCTCGATGGCCTGATCGACGCTCATGCTCCACTCCTGCTCCAGCATCGTCTTGGTCATCATGTGGGCGAAGGTCGGGCCGTGGGCGAGCTTGTGGGCGAGCTTCCGCGCGTGCTCCAGCACGTCGTCC
>JABDIZ010000234.1 GCA_013003465.1 Rhodothermaceae bacterium | reverse complement strand
CCCTCCGAGGGCACCGTCTATGTGCAAGCGCCCAACCCATTCTTGGACCTCATCGGCCCGATGGATACGACGCGCGTGGGGGTGGCCGTAGGCCAAGGCCGCCTGACCGTAGCCGCCACGCCCACCTTACCGCGCCATCGACACCAGTACGACCGCTTCGTCAATCACCCGCCCTATCGCGTCGAACGCCCTGGTGAAGGACCGGTCGGCTACATCGACCTGGATATCGCCCCACCCGTGGTGATAGACCTGGACCCGTCGCCCATTCGCCTCGTTCCGGGTGAGAACACGATCCCTGTCCAGGTGCAGACCTACGACCCGGAGGCCGAGGCCATGCTGCTGATGCTTACGGTGATGCCCGGCGATTACGAGGGCGACCTTATTCACGATGAGCTTCTGGAAGTAGTGGCCGAGGCAACCGAGGCGACGTTCCAGTTCATGCTGCCCGACACCATCGCGCCGGGCTCATATCAGGTAATGGTACGTGCCGTAACGGATCCCGAGAGCCGGTCTGCCGAGCCTTTCCTGGCCCTCACGAACAACCGCTCCTACGCCGTGACGCGCCCGGCGGCCGTGCTGCCGGACGTCTCCGTGACGGAGGGCCTCCGCGTCGGGTTCGTGCGCTCGTACGACCAGGTGACGGAGAACGCACTCCGCGCGATGGGCGCTGAGGTCGTCGTGCTGGATTCGACGGCGCTGGCCACGCGCGACCTGAGCGATCTGGACGCCATCGTCCTCGACATCCGCGCCTACCTCGTCCGCGCCGACCTCCGCCAGTACAATGCGCGTCTCCTCGACTGGGTGCGTAGCGGCGGCCACCTCGTCGTGGGCTACCACAAAACGTTCGAGTGGAACCCGGGGCAGACCTCCGGCGGCTTCTTCGGCGAGGTGATTGACGTGCCGGACGAAGGGTTCGCGCCCTATCCGCTGATGCTCGGCCGCGACCGCGTGACGTTTGAGGATGCACCCGTCACGCTCCTCCAGCCCGAGCACGTCCTCTTCCGGTTGCCGCACGCCATCACGCCCGCGGACTGGGACGGCTGGGTGCAAGAACGCGGCCTCTACTTCCCCGCGACCTACGACGACCGCTACACCGAACTGCTCGCGATGAGCGACCCCGGCGAGGGCCCGCTCCGCGGCAGCCTCCTGCTCGCCGACGTGGGCGAGGGCACGTATCTCTACACGGCGCTCGGATGGTACCGCCAGCTCGAAGCGCTCAACCCCGGGGCGTGGCGGCTCTTCGCCAACCTCGTCAGCTATCCCCGCACCGATCCGGCCCCCGTGGGAGAGCGTGGCCGTGGTCATTGATCCCACGTCCCGCCGCCTCGCGTACGCGGCCCTCGGCGGCGCAGGTGCGCTCTGGGGCGCCTCGTTTCTCTTTGGCAAGATCGCGCTCGAAGAAATGGGCGCGGCCTCGCTCGTGTTCTACCGGTTCGTGCTGGCCGCCGCCGTGATGCTGCCGTTCGTCCGCTGGCGGGCCATCACCTGGGGGCGCACCGAGATCGGGCTGGCGATGGCTGGCGCCGTGCTGGCCGGGCCGTTCGTGTTCCTCCTCCAGTTCGAGGGCCTGGACCGGACGACCGCGTCGAGTGCCGCCCTTCTCGTGGCTACAGCACCGCCGATGCTGGCACTGGGCGGGACCTGGCTCGACCGCGAGCGGCCGGGGCGCCTCGCCTGGATTGCGGTGGCGGTCTCGGCGATGGGCGTGCTGCTGCTCGTGGGCTCACCCGGACCGGGGCGTACGCTCTTGGGGGATGGGCTCGTGTTCGCGTCGATGGTAGCCGCCGTCGTGTGGACGCTGCTCGCACGGCGGCTGGCGCATCGCATTGGACCCCTGGCGACTACCGCCGTGCAGTTCGCGCTCGGGGCCGTAATCCTCCTGCCGTTCGTGCTCGTCCTCGACGGCACGCCGCCGCTGCGCTTCTCGTCGGGTGTGTGGACTGCACTGCTCGCCCTGGGCCTCGCCTGCACCGCCGTCACGTTCTTCCTCTGGAACTGGGGACTGATGCGTGTGGAGGCCGCCCGTGCGGGCGTGCTGGGCAACATGGAGCCCCTCGTCGGCACGCTGCTCGGCGTGACCTTTCTCGGCGACCGACTCGGTCCGCTCGCCCTCATCGGAGGGGGGTTCTTGCTCATCGCGGCCGTCCTCGCCACACGGAGCACAGACCTCGAGGCGGAGGTCCGGTCATGAAGCGCGCCGCACTCGGCAGTACCGATCTCTGCCCACCCGAGCGGTTCAGCCACGTCTCGTTCGCGTCGTATCGCCCGCAGACGCCCTCGCAAGAGCAGGCGCTCCACGACGCCCGCCGCCTCACCGAGCAGATCCGCCGACGGTACCGAGGGCCGCGCCTGTTCCGAGGCCTGCGCGGCGATGACGGGCTCGGCGCAGGCCTCTACCTCGTCGGGCCTGTGGGGACGGGCAAGACGCACCTGCTCGCCTCGATGTACCACGCGCTGCATCCGGGCGTGCCGTGCGCGTTCCTCCATTCGAGCCAGCTCTTCCGCGCCACCGCGCGCCCGCAGGACTATGCGAAGGCGCTCGCGGATCAGGCGCGCGTGCTGCTCATTGACGAGATCGAGCTGGACGACCCCGCGGCCGAAGTGCGCCTCATCGGCGTACTCAAGGCGCTCCGCAAACTCGGGGTAACCGTGGCCGCGACGAGCAACGCCGAACCTGAAAAGTTCGTCTCCGGCGCATTCGGGCGCGACCGGCTAGAGCGCTTCATCTCCGAAGAATTCCGACGCCAGTACCACGTGGTCTTCGTGGGCGGCGAGGACTTCCGACAGCGCCTCGACAAGCCGGGCCGCGCCTGGATTGGAACGCCCGAGACCACGCGCGAGGCGATGCGTGCCGTGTACACCCGAGCGGAGGGAGCGAAGCGCTGGCTCGCCTTCGACGACCTCCTGCGCCTCACAACCGAGATCGAACGCACCGCCCTCACCCGCGACCTCGCGGCCCTCAACGGCCTCTACCTCGACGGCATCGCCATCCATGATACCAACGATGCCCTCCGCCTCCTCCGCGTCGTGGATGACCTCTACGCCGAACCCGATCCGCCCACCCTGTACTTTACTGCGGAGGAGCCGCCCGGACAGTGGTTCCGCGCCGCCGCGCAGCGCGACGGCCTAGAGCGTGGCATCGCGGAGAAGTTCACGCGTACCACCTCGCGGCTGAGTGCCCTCGCCGCCATCGAACACGTTCAGCCCTAACCGATGCGCTCGCTTCCACTTCTGCTCGCCGTCCTCTTCCTGCTCTCCGGTTGTACGTCCATCCAGGGCTCACTTTACGACTTCGGCATTGCATCGGAGCGCAGCCGGGCGGGCTTGCAGGCCCTCCGAGTAACGATCCAAGGCCAGCAGCTCCACTTCCTCGAACGCGCTGGCGACAGGCCGCACCAGGCTACGCTCGTCCTGATTCACGGCTTTGCGGGCAACAAAGACCACTGGGTGCGCCTCGTCCCGCACCTCCCCTCGCACTATCGCGTGCTCGTGCCCGACCTCCCCGGCCACGGCGACAACGCGCCCGACACGATGCAGACCTACGATATCGCACACCTGACCGCGGCCGTGTGGGGACTCGTGGAGGCACGGACCGAGGGCTCCGTCGTGCTGGTGGGCAACTCGCTGGGGGGGCGCGTGACCGCCGAGTTAGCCCTGGACCACCCTGACCGTGTGCGCGCCCTCGTGTTGCTCGATCCGGCGGGCGTGCCCGCACCCGAGCCCAGCGCCCTCGACCAGGCGCTGCTACGCGGCGAGAACTGGCTCATCCCGACCACGCCCGCTGAATACGATTCGCTGACGGCCATCGCCTTTGGCGACGATCCACCCGACCTGCCCTGGCCCGCGGAGGCTGTCGTAGCACGCCGCTACGCCGCCCGTGCGTTTCTCTACCGCGCCGTCTGGCGCGACCTCGGCCCCGACTTCAGCACCCTGCCGCCACGCCTCCCGAGCCTGTCCGTCCCGACGCTCCTGCTGTGGGGCTCC
The DNA here is from genome assembly GCA_013003465.1 of Rhodothermaceae bacterium. Lineage (GTDB taxonomy): Bacteria > Bacteroidota > Rhodothermia > Rhodothermales > Rubricoccaceae > JABDIZ01. The sequence continues at coordinate 11,111 of JABDIZ010000234.1, read as the reverse complement.
GAGGACGGGATTCTTCACCCCTCGGCCGCAGCGCGTTGGGCCGAACTCGTCCCGGAGATTACCGTCGAGTTGCTGGAGGGCGTGGGCCATGCACCCATGCTGGAACAGCCCGAGGCGACCGCGCATCGGATCGCCGAGTTTCTTAGATCGCTCGGCAACTGAATTGGAGCCAAGGGCGGGGAGCCCGGCGCGCGCGGCGGCGTAAGGGCTTGCCTCACCCGCCTTTCCCCTGATGGCCGACACCAAGCCCGCCATCCTCGTTGTCGATGACGAGCCCGAGGTCCTGCGCGCTGTGGCGCGCGACCTGCGCCGCCGCTACGGCGAGGACTACCGCATCCTCCGCGCCAGCACAGCCGCCGAGGCCCTCGACGCCGCCCGCGAACTCAAGGAGCGCAACGACCCCGTGGCACTCTTCCTCTCGGATCAGCGCATGCCCGGGATGGACGGCGTGCGCTTCCTCTCCGAGGCGGCACACTTCCATCCGAAGGCGAAGCGCACGCTCCTGACCGCCTACGCCGATACCGACGCAGCCATCGCCGCCATCAACAAGTCGAAGCTCGACTACTACCTGCTCAAGCCCTGGGACCCACCCGAGGAAAAGCTCTACCCGGTCCTCGATGATCTGCTGGCCGACTGGCAGGCCGCCTACCGCCCTGGCTACGGCGGCATCCGGCTCGTCGGCGACCGCTGGAGCGCGGAGAGTCATCGCCTCCGCGACTTCCTCGCACGCAACCAGATCCCCTACACCTTCCTCGACATCGAGTCGAACGAAGAGGCGCAGGACTTGGCCAGGCATACCGGAGACGGCGCCCCGGGAGCCGTGCTCCCGCTGGTCGTGCTCCCGGAGGGCGAGCGGTTGGAGAACCCGGAGCCGAGCGACCTGGCGAGCCACATCGGCCTGCAGACCGAGGCAGCGAAAGACTTCTACGACCTCGCCATCGTCGGCGGCGGTCCGGCAGGCCTGGCCTCCGCCGTCTACGGTGCGAGCGAAGGCCTCCGAACCGTGCTCATCGAGCGCGAGGCGCCGGGTGGGCAGGCCGGTACGTCGAGCCGGATCGAGAACTACCTGGGCTTTCCGTCGGGCCTGTCGGGCAGCGATCTGGCGCGGCGTGGGGTGGCGCAGGCGCGCAAGTTTGGCGTCGAGATCCTGACGCCGCGCCAAGTCGAGGAGCTCCGAGTGGACGGTCCTTACAAGATCCTCCGCTTCGACGACGGCAGCGAGGTGGCCTGCCACGCGCTGATGCTCGCCACCGGCGTCGACTGGCGCCTGCTCCCGGCTGACGGCGCCGAAGCGCTTGCGGGGCGCGGGGTCTACTACGGCGCCGCCATGACCGAAGCCGCTAGCTGCGCCGACGAGCACGTTTTCACGGTCGGCGCGGGCAACTCGGCCGGGCAGGCTGCGCTCTACTTCGCCGACTACGCCGACAAGGTCACCATGCTCATCCGCGGCGACGACCTCGCCAAGAGCATGAGCCAGTACCTCGTGGACCGCATCGAGGCGCACGAGAAGATCGAGGTGTGCCTGCACCACGAGGTCGCTACCTGCCACGGCGAGGACCACCTCGACGCCCTGACCGTCCGCAACCGCGAGACAGGCGATGAGACGCGCCTCGATGCCCACTACGTCTTCATCTTCATCGGTGCGGCCCCCCATACCGACTGGCTCGGTGATCTGGTGGCTCGAGACGCCCGTGGCTTCCTCCGCACCGGCCCCGACCTGACCGATGAGGACCTCCGCGACTGGCCACTGGAGCGCGCTCCCTTCCTCCTCGAAACCAGCGTGCCTGGCGTGTTCGCCGCGGGTGATGTCCGGCACGAGTCGGTCAAGCGCGTGGCGAGCGCCGTGGGCGAAGGCTCCGTCGCCGTCGCCTTCATGCACCGTCACCTCGCAGACCTCTAGCCACCATGCCCCCGTCTCCCGTCACAGGCCTGCACCACGTTACGGCGATCAGCGGCCCGGCCCAGCAGAACGTCGACTTCTACAACGGGCTGCTCGGCCTCCGCTTCGTCAAGAAGACCGTCAACTTCGACGACCCCGGCACCTACCACCTCTATTACGCCGACGGCGACGCACGGCCTGGTTCCTTCCTGACCTTCTTCCCGTGGGCCGATTCGATTCCAGGTCGTATCGGACCAGGCCAGGCTACGGTCACGGCCTACGCCGTTCCCGTTGGGGCGGTTGACATGTGGCTGGCGCGCTTCGCAGACGAAGGGATCGACTTCGGATCGCCCGCCGAGCGGTTCGGGCAGCGCGTGCTCAGCTTCCGCGCCCCCGACGGGCTCGCCCTCGAACTGATCGAGGCACCGGCGGCAAGCGGCGGTTGGGAGAACGGGCCCATTCCGCTCAATGCCGCGCTCGGTGCCTTCCACAGCGTCACGCTCTGCACGTTCGATCCCGACGTGACGGCGCGCCTGCTCACCGAAGTCATGGGCTACGACGAGACGGGGCAGGATGGCGGACGGCTCCGTTTCGAGAATGCAGCGACTGAGCGGGCGGCTGTCGTGGATCTCGTCTGCCCTCCCGGAATAGATCGCGGCCGCATGGGCACGGGCACGGTCCACCACGTCGCCTTCCGCGTGCCCGATGACGAGGCGCAGGTAGAAGCGCGTGCCCTCCTGCTGGACGCCGGGCTCCAACCCACCCCCGTCATCGATCGGCAGTACTTCCACTCGATCTACTTCCGTGAGCCCGGCGGCGTGCTCTTCGAGATCGCCACCGACCCGCCGGGCTTCGCCCTCGACGAACCGGCCGATCGCCTCGGCCACGACCTCAAGCTGCCGCCGCAGCATGAGCCGCTCCGGCCCCAGATCGAACAGCGCCTCGCCCCACTCACCATCCCCCGTCCCGACGGATGATGACTGATCGCCACGCCCGTCAGCCGGTTCGTACCGCAGGAGCCCCGCTCGCCGAGGCGGCGGGGGCCGTCGTGCTCGTGCACGGGCGCGGTGCGTCGGCGGAGAGCATTCTGGGGCTGGTCGATGAACTCGGGTGTCCTGATTGGTCCTACCTCGCCCCGCAGGCCGCCGATTGGACGTGGTACCCCCATTCGTTCATGGCGCCCATCGAAGCCAACGAGCCAAAGCTGTCCTCAGCCCTTAGAGCATTAGGGTCGATTGTTGAGCAGATCGAGGCAACCGGATTGGATCGGAAACAGATCGTCCTGGCGGGCTTCTCGCAGGGCGCGTGCCTGACGGCCGAGTTCGCGGCGCGTCACGCGGGGCGTTGGGGCGGCGTGGTCGTCCTCGCGGGCGGCCTGATCGGCCCCGAGGGCACGCCCCGCGACTACGCCGGACGGTTTGAGGGCATGCCCGTCTTCCTCGGCTGCGCCGACAACGATCCGCACATCCCACTCGCCCGCGTGAATGAGACCGCTGACGTCTTCACCCGCATGGGCGCTGATGTAGACCCACGAATCTACCCCGGCCTCGGCCATACGGTCAACGCCGACGAACTCGACGCCTTCCGCGCGATGCTCGACCGCGCCGAGGCGCGGAACTCTCGCGCGTTGGACTAACGACTCACTCCGCCTATCCTATGCCCTTTTTCCTCGCCGCGCCCGTCCCCGAGTTTCTGCCGCAGATCGTCGCCCTGATCGGTATTGCGGCGGTCGTGGCCTATGTGTGCCAGCGCCTCGGCCTCGTCCCCATCGTGGGCTTTCTGCTGGCGGGCGTGCTGATCGGGCCGCACGCGCTCGGCCTCATCACTGACGAGGCGGTCATCGAGGCGGCGGCCGAGATCGGCGTGCTGCTGTTGCTCTTCACCATCGGCATCGAGTTCAGCCTAGAGAAGCTGGCCAAGATCACGCGGCTAATCTTCGTGGGGGGTGGCCTGCAAGTCGGCCTCGTGACGGCGGCCGTGACGGGCCTGCTGCTGCTGTTCGGCGTGGACTGGCACATCGGGGTGTTCTCGGGATTCCTCGCCGCCCTCTCCTCCACCGCCATCGTGCTGAAACTCCTCGGTGATCGGGGGGAGACGAACACCGCGCCCGGCCAGTCGGCCGTGGGCGTCCTCATCTTTCAGGACCTCGCCGTGATCGTGATGGTGCTGCTCGTACCTGCGCTCGGCGGCGAGGGCGGTTCGGCACTGGATGTGGGGTGGGCGCTCACCAAAGCCGCCCTCATCATCGCGCTCGTGCTCGTCGTGGCGCGGCGCGTGATGCCGCCGATTCTGGAAGCGGTCGCGCGGACGTGCTCGCCGGAGCTGTTCCTCCTGACCGTCATCGCCATCTGCTTCGGAACGGCCTACCTCGTAGGATTGGCCGGGGTGAGCATCGCGCTAGGGGCCTTCCTAGCAGGCCTCGTCGTGAGCGAATCGACGTTCTCGGAGCACGCCTTTTCGGAGATCCTGCCCCTCCAGATCCTCTTTTCGGCAACGTTCTTCGTGTCGGTGGGGCTGCTGCTCAACGTGGGCTACATGCTGACGAACCTGCCGCTGGTGCTGGCTGTGATCGGCGTAGTGCTGGTCCTCAAGCTGGCGACGACGTTCATCGCCGTGCGCGCCGTCGGCCGCGCTGTGCCCGTGGCCGCGGCGACGGCGCTGATCCTGGCGCAGGTGGGCGAGTTCTCGTTCGTGCTGGAGCGCGCGGGCCGCGAGGTCGGCCTGACGCCGATGGGCATGGGCGAGGCGGGCAGCCAGTCGTTCATCGCCGCAACGGTGATCCTGATGGCCCTGACGCCCGTCTTCGCCCCGTACGCCGGACGCCTGGCCCGCAAGCTGGAGACCAGGATGGGCGAGCGCGCGATGACCGACGAGCCCGAGCCCTCGGGCGACGAGTTCGCCGCCCTCGAAAACCACGTCATCGTGGCGGGCTACGGGGCGGCGGCGCGCAAGCTCGTCCGCGTGCTGCGCGGCTCCGGCATCCCGTTCGTGATCGCCACGCTCAGCCCGGACGGCGCGCGCGAGGCGGAGCGCGACGGCCTGCCCGTGCTGCGCGGCGACTACGCCAAGCGCCACATCCTAGAGATGCTCGGCCTCGAACGCGCCAAGCTGCTCGTCATCCCGGACGACAACCCGCAGATGGCACACCGCGTTACGGCCGTCGCCCGCAGCCTCTCGCCCACGACGCGTATCCTGACGTGCGCCATGTCGCCCGAGGAGGCCGAAGAACTGGAAGCCGCCGGGGCCGACCGTGTCATCGCGGCCGAACTCGAAACGCTCGTCGGCTTCTTCGACGACATCCTGCGCCGCTACGAGATCGAGCCCGGCGAGATCCTCGCCCACGAGGAGGCGCTGCGCCGCGGCAACTACGCCGTGTTCGACCGGACGCCCGACGATGCACCCATGATCGAGTGCGAATTGGACGACGACTGCTTCGCCACGCGCACGCTGACCCTTCGCGAGGGGATGCCCGTCGCCGGGAAGACGCTCGCCGACCTGCAACTCGACGAGCGCCTCCTCCACGTCCTCCACATCGAGCACGACGGGGAGCGCCTCGATGAACCCACCGGCGACACGGTGCTGTCCGCTGGAGCCACGGTCACCTTCGGCGGGCACACCGATTCGTTTATCGCCGCCGCCGACCTCTTCCGCATCCACGACCTGAAGGTGCCTCTCCCCGACCTGCCTGCCCCCTCTGCCATGCGCGCCGACTGGATCGACACCACCCAACCGGTTTCCCTCATCCCGAACCCGAACGCGGGCTGCACCCATACCGACCATATTCACGAGGTCACGCCGAGTGCGCAGGGCTGCGAGGAGTGCCTCCAACACGGCGACCGGTGGGTGCATCTGCGGATCTGCATGGAGTGCGGCCACGTCGGTTGCTGCGACTCCTCGCCGGGCAAGCACGCCACCGCGCACTACCATGCGACGGGCCATCCGGTGATGCGCTCCATCGAGCGCGGCGAGCGCTGGGGCTGGTGCTATGTAGACGAGGCGATGCTGTGAGACGGTTCTGGCTTATGGGCACTTGACTCGGGGCAGTGGAGTAGGAAAGCTGCGCGAGTGCCCAATGCCTCGTACCCAACATCAAAATCCTATGCTTACTGCTGACGACTTTCGCATCGTAGACGTCTTCGCTGATCAGGACGAAGAGGACCTCGCCTGGCTCGCCTCCGTGGCCGAGGAGCGCACGCTGGCTGAGGGCGAGCGCATCTTCGAGCCGGGTGCTCCGGCTGTCGAGATGCTAGTGCAACTGGAGGGAGCCTTCCAGATTTTCACGCTGAATAAGGGCCAGCGGATGCTTTTCGGCACTATCCGGCCGGGCAACATCAGCGGGCTGCTGCCGTTCTCGCGGATGGAGACGTTTCAGGGTGAAGGCATTGCCCCCGAGCCCTCGCGGGTCGCGCTCATCCACAAAGACTACTTCTGGGAGATGCTCACGCGCATGCCGGAGGTGGGGCAGCGTCTTGTGGCGCGCATGACCGACCGCGTCCGCGAGTCGAGCCGCCAGGACCAGCAGCGCGAGAAGATGATGGCGTTGGGCAAGCTCTCGGCGGGGCTAGCCCACGAACTGAACAACCCGGCCGCGGCCGTCCGCCGCTCGGTGTCGGACTTGCGCGAGCGGCTCCAGATGATGCCCAAGCTGGTGACCTCGCTCACCGGCCACGGCCTCACCCCCGATCAGGTCGAAGCCGCGCGAGGCGCGCTCATGACCTGCACCGCCGCCGTGCCCGGCACCGTCTCGGCCCTTGAGCGCGGCGAGCGCGAAGACGAACTGGCCGACTGGCTCGAAGACCACGATGTGCCCCATGCCTACATCGTCGCAGAGGTGCTGGCCGACGAGGGCGTCACGCCAAAAGCGCTGACCCACATGGCCGAGCACGTCCACGAGGACGCGCTCTCGGACGTGGTCCTGTGGATCGAGAAGGGCATGGCGGCCGAGCGCCTTCTCGCCGAGATCGAGAGCGCCGCCGCGCGCATTTCCGATCTGGTCGCCTCCATCAAGTCATATTCGCACATGGACCAGTCCGCCGACCGGCAGCACGTAGATATCCACCACGGCATCGATTCGACGCTGACCATGCTCGGCCACTCTATCAAGAAGAAGCAAGCCCAGATCATCCGGGACTACAGCGACGAGCTGCCGGAGGTGTGCGCCTACCCCGGCGAGATCAACCAGGTCTGGACCAACCTCCTCGACAATGCGATCGACGCCATTGACGAGGGCGGGACGATCCGCATCGCCACGCGCTGCGAGGGCGAGATCGTCTGCATCAACATCGTCGACGATGGCTCCGGCATTCCGGCCGACGTGCAGGCGCGCATCTTCGATCCGTTCTTTACGACCAAGGACCCCGGCCAGGGCACCGGCCTCGGCCTCGACATCGCCCAGCGCATCGTCAAGCAGCACCAGGGCAAGATCAACCTCACCAGCGAGCCCGGCCGTACGGACTTTGAGGTCTGCCTCCCCGTCGACGCACCGAAGCGCCCGGCTGCGCTTCCTCCTCAGGAAGCGGCCGAGACGCTCACCTGACCTTCAACACCGTGCCCCTCGCTGACGCCCAACAGCAGATCAGCGCCGCCGTGGCCGCGTGGCCAGGCGTGACGCTCCACCCCCACCGCTTCGGCGGGACGCGGAGTACCGGCTCGGCTCGCGCGAGTTGGGCCACATCCACGGCGATGCCCTCGAGGACCTCCCGTTTCCCCGCACTGTCCGCGATGCCATTGTGGCGGCGGGCGAGGCAGAAGCGCACCACATCCTCCCCGACAGCGGCTGGGTAAGCCTCTATCTCCACGCCCCGGACGACCTCAACCGAGCCCTTGCGCTCCTCCGGCGGTCGTACGACCTGGCGGTTCGGAAGGCCGAGACGCAACGACAGGCTCGTGCCCGCACCGCTCCGCCTGCAGGCGCGTGGAAGGCCACGCTGCCGGGCTCCCCGGACGCCTGACCGGCCGGACTGCAGCCTCGGGCTAGGCGCGAGGCCAAGCCATCAATCAATCGGCGTCTGCGACGGGCGGGCGTTGCATTTCCCCCAACTGGTGGTTTCTTTGCTTCGGGCCTGCCCCCCCTCCTCGATAGAAAGGAGTGCCCTTCTTCTGCACGCACCTCCTTTTCTATGCCTAGCCCTTCCCCGCGGTGGCTCTTGGCCACCGTCATGGCGCTGGCGCTTACGCCAGCGCTTCACGCCCAATCGTTCGAAACCAGTCGCCAGCAGATCAGCGTAGCCGTCCCGCTGTATGAAGCGGCGGAGTCAGATCAGCCGCGTCTCGAGAATCCGCCCGCTGGTTTGCGCGAGCAGGAGTGGACCGAGACGGTCCGCTTCGTCACCAACCGCCCGGGTGGCAGCTCCCTCTACGTCTCGGTCGAGGGCGACCTGTACGGCGGAACGCTGGCCGTGGAGCCGGTGGTCGGGTCGCAGGTCGTCCGGCAACACCAGCCGGCCTGGTCGGCAGGGACGCTGCACGCTGTACAGTTCGAGTCCGCGGGCGAGCAGGTGCTCGTCAGCGGACTGCGACTGGTGCTGGCCTCGATGGACGTGCGGATCCGGCTTACCTCCGGCGCCGAGGCTCCGGGTCCGTTGCGGATCGACTACCGCGTCGGCGAGTAAGAGCGACCGTTTCACTATCGGCTCATCCATGCCTGTTCTGATCGTCCTTCGCTCCGTTGCCCAATGATCGCGGCGGGCGTACTTGGCTGGATTCTGGGCATCGGCGTGCCGTTCCTGCACGTGCTCGGCGGCCTCAGCGCCATCGATGCCGTGATGAAGACCCGGACCCCCCAGGGTGCGACAGCCTGGGCGGTTAGCCTCGTCACCTTCCCCTACCTCGCACTGCCACTCTACTGGATCTTCGGCCGCTTCAAGTTCGACGACTACCTGGAACGACTGAGCGACTTTAACCAGGCAGTCGACGTACAGCTCACCGGGGCGCAAACCGGGCCGCTGGCCAACTACCTCGTAAACCCGAAGGATCGAGCCGACCTCCGCGAGCAAATCGAACTGCGGGGCTTCCGCGAACTCGCCACGTTACCGTTCACGCGGGGCAACGGCGCGCGCCTGCTGGTGGACGGCCAGGCCACCTTCGAGGCCCTCTTCGCGAGCATTGACGCGGCGACGACCTACGTCTTCGCCCAGTTCTACATCATCCACGATGATGCCATCGGCACGCAGTTTCAGCAGCACCTGATCGACGCGGCGAAACGCGGCGTGCGCGTCTACCTCCTCTACGACGCCGTCGGGAGCTACAAGCTTCCAGGCGCTTACAAGCGGGCCTTGGAAAAAGCGGGCGTGTCGGTCGCCGAGTTCAGTGGGAACCGAAGCCTCTGGCGGCGCTTCCGCCTCAACTTTCGCAACCACCGCAAAATCGTCGTCGTGGATGGCACGCAGGCCTTCATCGGCGGTCTCAATGTGGGCGATGAATACCTCGGGCGCGACCCCGAGATCGGCGCGTGGCGCGATACGCACTTGGCCGTCGAAGGCCCCATCGTACAAGGCATCCAGCTCTCGTTCCTCCGCGACTGGTACTACGGCGAGGAGGACGTGCCCGAGGCACACTGGACGCCCACACCGTCCGAGCAGGACCAGTGCGCCTTGGTCCTCGCCTCCGGCCCCGCCGATGAGCTGGAAACCTGCGGACTGCTCTACACCCACGCCATCGAGTCGGCGGAGGAGCGGGTGTGGCTGGCCACGCCCTACTTCGTGCCGGACGGGCGCGTGCTCGGGGCGCTCCAACTGGCCGCGCTCCGCGGCGTGGACGTACGCGTGCTGATGCCACGCACGAGCGACTCGTGGATGTTCAAGTACGTCCCCTATGCCTACCTCCCTGAGGTGGAACAGGCAGGCGTCCAGGTGTGGCTCTACGAGGAGGGCTTCATGCACCAGAAAGTGCTCCTCGTGGACGACGACTACGCTGCCATCGGCACGGCCAACTTCGACAACCGGTCCTTCCGCCTCAACTTCGAACTCACGACGCTCGTCAACGACGCTGCGTTCTGCGGGAAGGTCGAAGCCATGCTCGACCGCGACTTCGCCCGCGCCACCCGACTCACGGGCGACGACCTCAACAATCAGTCGGCGCTCTTCCGCTTCGCGACCCAGGGCACGCGCCTGCTTGCCCCCGTCCTTTGACTTGGCCTCAGCCGAATAGCCAGGCGAGGAGCGGAATGGCGAAGAGCACCATCAGCAGGATCATCAGCCAGGTCACCGACCGGGTGCCTGCGCGCGGCGTGGGAAACTCGTAGCCGCAAAACGGACACACCTCAGCATCGGCAGGCGCGTCGAGCGCACACGAGGGGCATTCGCGCGGCGTCATAGCGTGGGGAGCGCGATGAAGTCCTCAGTAGTCGGCATGGAAGCCTTCCCCATCGAAGCGATCCAGCCGCCTGCGAGCACATCATCGCCGTCGTAGAGGACGAGCGACTGCCCCGGCGTGATGGCCGCGCGGGGCTCCTCAAAGACCACCTCCAGCGCATCGGTGTCGGTCTGCCGGACGAGGCACGGCGCCCCGGCGTCCTTGTACCGGATCTTCCCGACAGCGCACTGCTCGGCGTAGAGGTCGGGCACCTTCACGAAGTTGAGTTGCCGCGCGGTAAGCGTCCGCCCCAACAGCGCGTCCTTCGGCCCGACGTAGACCGTATTCGTCTCCGCATCAATGCGGGTGACGTAGACCGGCTCGCCGAGCGCGAGGTCGAGGCCGCGCCGCTGACCGACGGTGTAGAAGGGGAAGCCGTCGTGCCGCCCGATTACCTCGCCGGTCGCCTCGAGCACGAACGGTCCGCCATTCACGCGGGCTTCGAGGCCGTTCACGCGGCGCTTCAGGAAGCCCCGGTAGTCGTTGTCGGGGATGAAGCAGATCTCGTACGAATCGGGCTTCGCGGCGACGTGGTCGAGGCCAAACTCCGAGGCTATCTGGCGGATGGCGGGCTTGGTGTACTGCCCGAGCGGGAAGATGGACCGCGCGAGGTGCTCCTGAGCAATACCCCAGAGCGCGTAGCTCTGGTCCTTGTTGCGGTCGAGCCCCCGGCTGATGACGTGGCGGCCGGTCGGCTCGTCTTGCCGCACCTGCGCGTAGTGGCCCGTGGCGATGAAATCGCAACCGAGCGCGTCGGCGCGCTTGAGCAGGGCCGCCCACTTGATGTGCGTGTTGCACAGCACGCATGGGTTGGGCGTCCGCCCGGCGAGGTAGTCGCGCTGGAACCGGTCGATCACCCAGTCCCCGAACTCGGCCCGGA
>JABDIZ010000198.1 GCA_013003465.1 Rhodothermaceae bacterium | reverse complement strand
ATGAGTCGCCGCCAGCTCACGCACAAAAAGCACGCCTTCCTGGAGTACCTCCGGGAGCACGTCGACCACCACAAGGTCTGGCCGACGTACCGCGAGATCGCTGACCACTTCGAGTACCGCTCGCCGAACTCGGTGACGCAGAACCTGCAAGCGCTGGCCAAGAAGGGGTACCTCCGCCGCGATCACAACGGCTACCACCTGATCGACCGGAAGCAGCGCGAAGGCTCCATTGCAGTACGGGCAACCATCCGTAATGGTCACCTCGATGAGGCCCCCTCCCTGGGTCACTTCTCGATCACGACGCTCTTCCCCGACGTGGAGGAGTTGCACGCCGTCCGCCTGGAGGGCGCGAACGGACGCCCCGAGGGCCTGGAAGACGCCCAGTACCTCCTTCTGGCCCATACCGACGTACCGGTCGGTGAGGTGATCGCCGTGCTGCACCGAGGCGTCCTGTCGCTGCGACGCCTAGAGTCGGATGGCAGGCTCGTAGACCCGAACGGCGCCTTGCAGGCAATTCACGAGAGCGAGGCCGAGATCATGGGCCGCTATGTCGGCCATGCCGGTCCTTACGGTGTCCTCCGCCAGGCGCCGACCGCGGCGAAGCAGGACGAGCAAATGGATCTTGCCGTCGTCTCCTTCGCCTGAGCGAAGCCCTTGTAGGAACGCCCTGGTGGACGGTTAAGTCAGCACGCACGCAGGCCGATACCGGCCGTGATGCATCCACTACGCCGCGTGCTTTCTACCATGACCATCCGCCGCCTGCTCCCTCTCGCTGTCGGGATCTTCGCCTTCCTGCTTGCCGCCTGTGATTTCGCGGGCAGCCCGGAGGGTGCCACGGGTCGTTGGATCGGCGTTGCCGAATTCGAGGCTGACACCATCCTGGCCGACCACAACGTCCGGTTCGTCGCGACCTACCAGACGACGTTCACGTTCAATCTGGCCGATGACGAGGGCCTCATCACCGGCACGCTCAGCGCCAAGACACTCGGCACCCGCGCCACGACCGAGGCCGGTCAGGCTACTGAGACCATCACCTTCGACGATCAGCCCGCGCTGATCAACGACGTGTTTGGCACCTTCGTCGATCCTGAGCTGGAGATCGACGTACCCGACGGCCCCTACGAAGCCAACCTGTGGACCTTCGACGTCTCCGGGCGCCGCGCCGACCTGGATCGTTTTGTGACGCACACCCATGTCGTCCCGTTGGCCGACGGCTCCTCGTTTACCCTCACCCTCCGCTCGAGCGATGCGTTCGAAATGGAGCGGGTGGCTGAGAACGCCGCTGCCGAATAAGCTCCACCCCGTCCCCCCACGGTAGAGGGCGTCAGCATTGGCTGATGCCCTTTGCTCGTTTTAGGCGCACGGCTCCCCTGCACACGCCTAAACCCGGTGCACGCTTGGGGGTTCAAGGGCCCCATGCACGAGCACACGATCTCGGTTCCCCGAACGGCACGCTACGCCCTCCTCGGTCCTGAGGAAGGGCCTGTCGATGAGGTGTGGATGGTGGCGCATGGCTACGGCCAACTCGCCCGGTACTTTGCTCGTCCGTTCGCGACGATCCAAGCGGAGCGCCGCCTCATCGCCGCGCCAGAGGCCCTCCACCACTTCTACCTCGACGACGCCCACCGCCGCGTGGGCGCCTCGTGGATGACGCGCGAGCATCGCCTCGCCGCGATCAGCGACTATGTCGGGTATCTCGATGCCGTGTTCGTGGGGGTCTGCGTGCGCGCCCACGCCGATCCGCGGACGATCCGCCTCGTTGCGCTCGGCTTCTCGCAGGGGACAGCGACGGTCAGTCGCTGGCTGGACCAGAGCCCCCTGCTCGCCACGCGTGCCCGCCGTGCCGACTGGCTCCTGCTCTGGGGAAGCGGTCTCCCCCACGACCTCGACCTGCCGAACGCCGCGTGGCTCTCAGAGGCCGATCTCACGCTCGTCGTCGGCGAGCAGGATGCGTACCTCACGCCAGAGCGCGTAGCCGGTCAGGAGACGGCGCTCCGCGAGGCCGCGATCCCGTACCGCGTCGTCCGCTACGACGGTGAACACCGGATCGAGCCCGAGGTTTTGCGCCGTCTGGCCGAGGAGCCTCATGCCTGAGCATCGCGGCCAGTCCCTTACGGAATCGCCCCGAGGGCGGTTTGCACCGAGTCCGACGGGCGGGCTCCACCTCGGCAGCGCGCTCGTGGCGCTCGCCGCGTGGCTCTCCGCCCGCAACCAGGGGGGCCCATTCGTCTGGCGCGTCGAGGACCTCGACGGCCCGCGTGTGGTGCCCGGCGCGGCCGAACAGCAGAGGGATGAGGCTCGCTGGCTCGGCCTCAACTGGGACGAAGGCCCAGACGTTGGCGGACCGCACGCGCCCTACGGGCAATCCGAACGAAGCGACCTCTACGAGGAGGCACTGGCACAACTGGCCGAGGCGGGTTGGCTCTTTCCCTGCCGCCGCTCGCGCAAAGACCTCCGAGCCCTCGCCACCGCCCCGCACGGCCGCGACGGGCTTCCGCCATATTCGGCCTCGTTGCGGCCCAAGACCCTCGCTCCCGACTGGTTCGCGCGCTACCGTACCGCCACCCGCCCGGACGCGGCGCTCCGCTTCCGCGTGGCCGACGGCCCTGTGACCTTCACAGACTGTGTGCAGGGCGCTGTGACCGAGAACGTAGCGGAAGCGGTGGGCGACTTCGTGCTCAAGCGCCGCGACGGCGTCTATGCCTACCAGCTCGCCGTCGTCGTGGACGACCTGGCGATGGGCATCACCGAGGTCGTGCGCGGCGCAGACCTGCTCGACTCGACGGCGCGGCAGATCCAGCTCATCTGCGCCCTCGGCGCGACGCCTCCGGCCTATGCGCACGTACCGCTCCTGGTGAACGAGGCAGGCGAGAAACTCTCCAAGCGCGATGAGGCGCTCACCCTCACCCTGCTCCGCGATGCGGGTGTTACGCCAGAGGCCATCGTCGGGTGGCTGGCTCACGCGCTCGGGCAACTCGACGCGCCGAGCCGGGTCTCCCCTTCCGACCTCATCACCTCGTTCGATACGGCGCGCGTGCCCGCTGCACCGATCACGGTCCCCAGCGAGTTGCCGAGGGTGCTGCGCCGCCTCGCTGCGTAAGTTTCTGCTTCGACCTACCGTCCTCTGTCCATGGGCTCGCTGCTGCTGCTCTTCGCTATCGCTCTCGGTCCGGCCGTCTTGGCTCAGCCCGCCATCCCCACGGGTACCTGGACCGGCACGCTCACGCCGCAGAACCACCCGGACCTGCACCTCCCAATGACCTACACCGTGGAGGAGTGCGCCGAAGGGCTCGCCATTACGCTCGCGTCGGCGGCCGGGCAGGCCGCGGAGGCGCGCGAGGTGCGCGTCACGCCCGACCGTATCCGCTTCGCCTTCGACGAGCCCGAGGAGGACGTGCCCCTCACCTGTGATCTCCGGCGGGACGACGATGGCGCGTTCGCAGGTCGATGCATGGCCGCCAACGGCACGTACGCGACGTTCACCATGGAGCCGCCCGCCCAGAGCACCATCGGCTGCACCGAGTGAGGCACCGACGGCGATGCCCTGCGTGCATCGTAAGGTCGAGCTGAGCAAGCGCTATCCCGTGTCGGGCAACGACACGCCTGCCGGGCGGCAACAGAACCACCGCGTCGAGATCATCTCGGATCCGCAGGGCGCGATTCCTGATCGGACCAACGGACTCGACTGGAGCGCATGTGCTCTTTTCTAGAAGGGTGCTGTGGACGCGTACGGCAGGGGACAGGGCCATGGTCTGGAGCAGCATCGCCTCGGCGCCGCTGAAGGGCGCTTCGCCGCTCGGCCACGCCGCTTGTCGCACGAATGTTGCATCATAGGGGATGGCCCCGATATCGTTGGAGACCCCATCTCCTCCGACCCATGCGCCCCATTGCCGCTCTTCTCCTGCTGGCCCTCGTCGCTCCGGCCTCGGCCAGCGGCCTTCGCGTCACTGAGGTCACGCTCGTCACCGAGGGCGACCGCGCGTTCATAGAGGCCACGATGCGGTGGGAGCGGTCATGGCGCGGCGCTGAGAGCGGCGACGCGGCCTGGGTGTTTGCTAAGGTTCGCTCCGGCCAGGGCGGATGGGACCACGCCCGCCTGCTCCCCTACGGGCACCGGCTGCTTCACAACCACACCGACGGCCCCGGCCCCCTCTTCACAGTCTCTGACGACAGCTTAGGCGCGTTCGTCCTCCGCGATGCCCTCGCGCCCGCTGGCCCCAACCACTGGCGCGTCCGCTTTGCCCTCGCTGACAGCCTGGGGGCCGATGTCCAGGCACGGGTGTTCGGCCTAGAGATGGTCTACGTCCCCTCTGGTCCCTTTTGGCTGGGCGACCCCGAAGCCTCTGAGACTTTGCCCTCCGGCCCGGACGGCCGGTGGGACCTCTTCGGGGCCTTCTACACCGTCGGCGAGGACGGCGCCACGGCCGATGGGGCGTATCGCGTCTCAAGCGCCGACGCGATTCCGGTCTGCGACGGCCCCGGCTCGCTCTGTTACACCGATTCCGAGTACGACGGCGAGGGCGACAACGCCGGGCCCATCCCGGCAGCATTCCCCAACGGCTTCGGCAGCTTTTACCTGATGAAGTACGAGCTGACGCAGGGCCAGTACGCCGATTTCCTCAATACACTGGACCGGCAGCAGACGGCCAACCGAGCCATTCACGGCGCGCGCAACTACTACCGCCGGGGGCGCGGTACGATTGCCCTCGTGGGCGATGTATACGTGGCGGCGCACCCGGACCGGGCCTGCAACTACCTCAGTTGGGACGATGCCGCCGCCTACACCGACTGGGCAGCCCTCCGCCCGATGACGGAACTGGAATACGAGAAGGCTGCGCGGGGGCCTCTGCCCCCGGTCTCGGGCGAGTACGCCTGGGGCACTACGACCATCCTGCACGGCGACTCGCTCTTTGTCGGCGATGAGATCGCGGAGGCGGAGGACGGACGCGAGACGATCGGCGGCAACGCGAACTACCTCCCCAACGGCGTGGATTGGCAGCGCGGCTACGGCGCCCACCTCAGCGGCGGCGACGGCGGGTTTGGCCCCCTGCGCGCCGGCATCTTCGAGGCCGCCGCCGACGGTAACCGCGAACGCGCCGGGGCGGGCTACTACGGCGCGATGGAATTGAGCGGCAGCCTGTTCGACCGGGTCGTCAGCGCCGCGCACCCCACTGGCCGTGCCTTCACCGGCTCCCACGGCGATGGACGGATCAGTTACGCGGGTCGCGCCACCAACAGCGACTGGCCGGGCATGGACGCCGAGGGGCTCGGTCTCCGGGGTGGCAGCTTCGCCTTCAACCCACGCTCGTTGACGGTAGCACGGCGCAGCTTCGGCGCGTACGCCAGTTTCTACCGCGAGGTCGCGATGGGCTACCGTGCAGCACGAACAGCGCCCTAGGCGCAACGTCACCATAAAAAGCGAGCGCCGCGCCCCTTTGAGAGAAGGGGGGCGGCGCTCTGGCTAGGACCGCCATCGGCGAGAATGGCGTGTGGTCCTGGCGTCTCGGATGTTACCTACGCATCACGCCTCGGCGAGTGCAGTGTTGAGGAAGTCGCGGAGGACGTAGTGGAGAATGCCGCCGTGGCGGTAGTAGTCCACCTCGATGGGCGTGTTGAGCGCTACCGTCGCCGTGAACTCGACCGTCGAGCCGTCGTCCTTGGTAGCCGTCACCGTGAGGTCCTGGAGCGGCTTCACGTCGTCGGTCACCGGGATGTCGAAGTGCTCCGTGCCGTCGAGGCCGAGCGACTCGGGGTTCTGGCCGTCCTTGAACAGGAGCGGCAGCACGCCCATCCCGACGAGGTTGCTCCGGTGGATGCGCTCGAACGACTCGGCGATGACCGCCTTGACGCCGAGCAGGATGGTGCCCTTCGCGGCCCAGTCGCGGGAGGAGCCCATGCCGTAGTCGTTGCCGGCGAGGACGACGAGCGGCGTGCCGTCGTCCTGGTAGCGCATCGCGGCGTCGTAGATGTAGGCCTGCTCACCGGTCGGGAGGTAGGTGGTCCAGCCGCCCTCCGTGCCAGGCGCCATCTGGTTGCGCAGGCGGATGTTGCCGAACGTGCCGCGCGTCATCACACGGTCGTTGCCGCGCCGCGAGCCGAACGAGTTGAAGTCCTTGGGCTCGACGCCGTGGCCCTGGAGGTACTGCCCGGCGGGTTCACTCTTCGGGATGGCCCCGGCGGGCGAGATGTGGTCGGTCGTCACCGAGTCGCCGACCTTGACGAGGACACGGGCGCCCTTCACGGGCTCGATGCTCGGCACCTCGGAGGTCACGTCCATGAAGAACGGTGGCTCCTGGATGTAGGTCGAATCGTCGCTCCAGGCGAACTGCGCACCGCCCTCGACGGGCATCGCGTTCCAGCGCGGGTTCGAGTCTTCGATGCCGTCGTACATCTCGGCGAACTGGCTCGGCTTGACGCTCTGGTTGATCGCGTCGAGGATCTCCTGCTGGCTCGGCCATACGTCTTTCAGGAAGACATCGTTGCCCTGGCTGTCCTGGCCGAGGGCGTCGTTCTGGAGGTCGATATCCACGGTCCCGGCGAGGGCGTAGGCCACCACGAGCGGCGGCGAGGCGAGGTAGTTGGCCTTGACGAGTGCGTGGATGCGGCCCTCGAAATTGCGGTTGCCCGAGAGCACGCCCGCCACCACGAGGTCGCCCTCCGTGATGGCCTCGGCGACGGGCTCGGGGAGCGGACCCGAGTTGCCGATGCAGGTCGTGCAGCCGTAGCCGACGAGGCCGAAGCCGAGTTGATCCAGATAGGGCTGAAGGCCCGCCTCGCGGAGGTACTCGGTCACGACGCGGCTGCCCGGCGCGAGGCTCGTCTTGACGTACGGATGCACGCGCAAGCCGCGCTCGACGGCCTTCTTGGCGAGCAGGCCCGCCGCCAGCATCACACTCGGGTTGGACGTGTTGGTGCAGCTCGTAATGGCGGCGATCACCACATCGCCGTGCGTCATGTCGAGGGCGTTCCCTTCGTCGTCGGCGTAGCGCCCCGTTGCATTCAGCTTGTCCTCGGAGAGGCCGAAGC
The DNA here is from genome assembly GCA_013003465.1 of Rhodothermaceae bacterium. Classification (GTDB taxonomy): domain Bacteria; phylum Bacteroidota; class Rhodothermia; order Rhodothermales; family Rubricoccaceae; genus JABDIZ01. Next base: position 3,270 of record JABDIZ010000198.1, on the reverse strand, counting down.
CCTGCGGTGAGGCCGGACGCGTGAGGCTCTCCTGGAACTCGCGCTGGATGTTGGGCAACGTGATGCGGTCCTGCGGGCGCTTCGGCCCCGCCATGCTCGGCTCGACGGTGCTGAGATCAAGTTCGAGCACGGACGCGAACTCGGGATCCGGCGTGTCGTCGGTGCGGAAGAGGCCCTGGAGTTGCGTGTAGCGCTTGACCGTCTCGACCAGTTCGGCCGGGCGGTTGGTGCGCGTCATGTAGTCGAGCGTCTCCTGGTCGATGGGGAAGAAGCCCATCGTGGCGCCGTACTCGGGCGCCATGTTGGCGATGGTCGCGCGATCGGGCAGCGACATGCTCGACAGGCCCGTTCCGAAGAACTCGACGAACTTGCCCACGACGCCGTGCTGGCGGAGCATCTGCGTGACCGTCAGCGTGAGGTCCGTCGCGGTGACGCCCTCCTTCAGCTTGCCGTTCAGGCGAAAGCCGACGACCTCGGGCATGAGCATGTAGATCGGCTGGCCGAGCATGGCCGCCTCGGCCTCAATGCCGCCCACGCCCCAGCCCAGCACGCCGAGGCCGTTGATCATCGTCGTGTGGCTGTCCGTGCCCACGAGCGTGTCGGGGTAGATGACCGGCAGCCCTTCGTCGCTCTCGGCCGTGAGGACGCCGGTCGCGAGGTACTCCAGGTTGACTTGGTGGCAGATGCCGCGCTCGGGCGGCACGACGGAGAAGTTCTCGAACGCGTCGGCACCCCAGCGGAGGAACTCGTAGCGCTCCTGGTTGCGCTGGTACTCGATGTCGGCGTTGATCTGGAAGGCCTGCGGGAGCGCGAACGCATCGACCTGGACGGAGTGGTCGATGACGAGGTTGACCGGCACGCGCGGGTTGATCTCGTTCGCATCGGCGCCGTTGCGCGCCATCGCGGAGCGGAGGGCGGCGAGGTCCACGACGGCAGGCACACCGGTGAAGTCCTGCAGGAGCACCCGGCCGGGGGTGAAGGGCACCTCGGTCTGCGCCGGGTTGGCCGGCTCGTAGGTCGCCAGCGCGCGCACATCCTCCTCGCGAACGCCGACGCCGTCAAGGGTACGGAGGGCGCCTTCGAGCAGGATCTTGATGGAGACCGGCAGGCGGCTCAGGTCCGGAACGAGGCCGTCATCCGCGAGCTTCTGGAGGCTGTAGTAGTAGGCGTTGCCGGAACCGGTATCGAAGGTGTCGCGGGCGCCGAAAGGATCCTGAGCCATGATGAGGAGGGACGGTTGGTTGCAGAGTGGCGAAGGGAGAAGAGAGTATACGCGGCAACGGCGCATCGGAGCCGGGGCGGGCGCGGGGTCTGAGGAAGCTTCACAGTCGCTGTCTCATCCTCACTCGGGTGGCTGTTCGCGTACAATCTTGCGCGATGTGAAGGTTTTGCACAGGGCACCCTTGTATGCCCTCTCGTTGCCCTCTACCTTCGAGGCGCGCGGACACTCGCTTCACCACCGGCAGGTCAGAACGAGGCGCGTCCGCTCTGGCTTTCCTAGGGCTACCCCCGGCATTCCCCATCCGACCTGCCCCCCACCCTACCCTCTGGTACCTTCATGCGCTTTTGCTTTCTCCTCGCGCTGGTGGGGCTGCTTCTGCCCCTCACTGCCACCGCCCAGCAGGCTCGCGTTCAAGCCGCCCTGCACTACCTCGACCAGCACGCCACTACCCTCGGCCTCGCTGAAGAGGACGTGGACGAGGTCATGGTCACCGACGCCTACACGAGTCGTCGCAGTGGCCTCACCCACGTCTATGTTCGTCAGGCCATCGGCGGCATCGAAGTCGTCGGCACCGAGATGACGATCAACGTGGACGCCAACGACCGCGTCATCCACCGCGCAGGCACGTTCCGCACGGACCTCCTCAGCGAGGCCCGTGTGCGCCAGCCCGCGCTCAACGCCCAGCAGGCGGTGCAACGCGCCGCGACCCATGTGGGTCTTTCGGCGCCCTCAGCGCTGCGCGTGATGGAGAGCAACAACGACCCGAGTCAGGCCGTCGCCCTCGCCGCGCTCGAGGCGGACAATCCGATCCGCGCACGCCTCGTCTACGCTCCAGACCAAAACGATGCTCTCCATCTGGCCTGGGAAGTCGAGCTAGCCCAGCGTTCCCAGAAAGACTACTGGCTCGTCTATGTCGACGCCGCCACGGGCGCGGAAGTGCGCCGCGTGAGCCTCACCGTCTCCGAGTCCTTCGGTGAGGCGGCCCACGCACACGATGCAGCCGTTCCGTCCTTTGCCCCGATTCAGGAGCGCACCGCTCCAGCAGCGGCTGCGTTGGTCGGCTCGTACAAGGTCTTTGAGGCCCCCGTTGAGGCGCCCATCTACGCCTCCCCGGCGTCTCCGGCGGACGGTCGCACCACGGCGGTCAACCCGGATGACGCGACGGCTTCGCCCTTCGGCTGGCACGACACTAACGGCAGCGCAGGCGCCGAGTTCACCACCACGCAGGGCAACAACGTCCACGCCTACACCGACACGGACGCCAACAACAGCCCGGATGCCGGAAGCGCGCCCGATGGGGGCGCAGGCCTCTCGTTCGACTTCCCCGTCGACTTTACGGCAGCGCCGAGCACCTACCGTCCGGCGGCCGTCACCAACCTGTTCTACTGGAACAACATTATCCATGACGTGCTCTACCAGTACGGCTTCGATGAGGCCGGGGGCAACTTCCAGACGAACACCTACGGCAACGGCGGCAGCGGCAACGACCACGTCCTCGCGGAGGCACAGGACGGCTCCGGCACCAACAACGCCAACTTCTCCACCCCCTCCGACGGCAGCGCGCCGCGGATGCAGATGTTCATCGGCACCAACCCGAGCCCGGATGTGGACGGCGACTTCGACAACGCCGTCATCGTACACGAATACGGCCACGGCGTCTCGAACCGCCTCACGGGTGGCCCCAACAACGTCGGGTGCCTCAGCAATTCCGAGCAGATGGGCGAGGGCTGGAGCGACTACTACGGCATGATGTTCACCATGGACGCCAATGACACGCCGACACAGGCTCGGGGCATCGGCAACTACCTCTTCGGGCAGTCCACCAATGGCGGCGGTATCCGCCCAGCGCCATACTCAACGAGCTTCGGCACGAACGGCTTCACCTACCAGGACACGCGCACGCAGATCGCCCCCCACGGCGTCGGCTTCGTCTGGGCGACCATCCTCTGGGAAGTCACCTGGGACATGATCGACGCCCATGGCTTCGACGCCGACCTCTACAACGCGGGCGGCACGGCGGGCAACCAGATCATGCTCAACCTGGTGAC
>JABDIZ010000082.1 GCA_013003465.1 Rhodothermaceae bacterium | reverse complement strand
ACTGCGGCCTGGGCTTATTATAATTCAACCACCATCCCGGCTCGGACGGGGGTGGCACAGGCGCGCACGAGTTCGCCATCCACACGGACGAGGCAGGTGTCGCACGTCTGCGGCGCGCCGAGTTGCTGGACGCTGTGGAACGCAGGCTGGTAGCAGACATGAGGGACGCGCTCGCCGAGGCGATCCAGTAGATCCGCCAGCGGCTCGCCATCGAGTGCTTCGCCGGCGCGTCCGTTGACGGTCAGGGCCACGGAGGGGATAGGGAGCGGGTGGCCGGGACGGTCGAGATCCATGAGCGGCAGGGGAGAGAGGCGTCCTCAAGATGCGCCGCCGTCGTGGGATTTCCAAACTCTCTGGAACCGGACCTCATTCATGGACATCATGCGTGCGTGTGACAAAGGTTTGACGGAGAGGGAAGCTTCGCGCGCGCGCCTGCGTACAGAGGCTCCATGCTGCTTCGCACCTCCGATTCCGCGCCTGCCGTGGCCCCAGCCTCCCCGACCGTGCTGGCCGTGGCCCGTCCAGCCTCGCGGCGGTTCCGGTTGGTGCGCGCCTATGCCGCCGCGCTGCGCGTAGCCTTCAGTTACTTCGTGTTCGAAGTGCTCGCGTGGGTGCGTGGACGGAAGTGGGCACGGGCACGGCGTCCGGCGCTCCATGCACGCAACGGACGCCGGGTGCGCATGGCAATCCTCCGCCTCCGGGGGTTGTTCATCAAGGCCGGGCAACTCGCCAGCGTGTTGACCAATTTCCTGCCCGAGCCCTTCCGCGACGAACTCGAAGGCTTGCAGGATCAGGTGCCCGCCGGACCGCTCGTGCACGTCCGCCGCCGCATCGAGGCCGAACTCGGCGCGCTGCCGGAGACGCTCTTTGCCACGTTCGACGCCCAGCCCATTGCCAGTGCGTCCCTTGCTCAAGTCCACCGCGCGACGCTCGAAGACGGACGCGCCGTAGCGGTGAAGGTGCAGCACGCCGACATCGAGGCCATCGCGCGGCTTGACCTCCGAGCCATCCAGACCATTCTGCGGGTTGTCGGGCGGTGGTTTGGCATCCGGGGGCTGCGCGAGCAACTCGCCCAGATCGAGGCCATCATCCTCGACGAACTGGACTTCGCGCAGGAGGCGCGCAACCTCGCCGCCATCGCGGAGCGGCTCGGCGGCCACCCCGGCGTGGACGTGCCCCATGTCGTCCCCGAGCGCTCATCGCAGCGGGTGCTGACGACGACGTTTATGGAGGGCGTCAAGGCGAACGACCTTGCCGCCATCGAGCGGCTGGGGCTCGACCGGAAGCAGATCGCCTTGCGGATTATGGAGACGTACAGTCGCCTGATCTTCCGGGACGGTCTCTACCACGCCGATCCGCACCCCGGCAACCTGCTCGTGCAGGCGGATGGGACCGTTGTCTTTCTCGATTTTGGGGCCATCGCACGACTGACTCCCGCCATGCAGCGCGGGCTGGCAGCGTTTCTCATGGGCGTGATGAACCGCGACGCCAGCCGTGTCACCGAGGCTCTCGGCACGATGGGCTTCGTCCCGACGGGCAACGCCGCGCCCAAGGCCGTTCTGGAACTGGTCAACGGCATTCACGAGCGTGTCTTGGGCGGCATGGACCCGTGGTCGTTCAGCCTGGGTGATGTTGGACCGGCGTTCGTCCAGCAAGCGCACGCCCAGACGTTCGACGACATGCGCGCCCTCGATGTGTCGTTCCGCGACCTCGCCGGGGCCTTCCAGGTGCCGCGCGACTGGATTCTGCTCGAGCGCACCGTGCTCCTGCTCCTCGGCCTCTGCACCACGCTCGACCCGACGATTAACCCGTTCAAGGTGCTGTGGCCCTACGTCGAGCCGCTCGCCCGCGAAGCTGCACCGTCGCCGTGGACGTTGGTGACAGACGCACTCCAAGACGCGGCGCGCACGCTCTTCGGCCTCCCTGCCACGGCCGACCGTGCGCTAGACAAGTTGGACCAAGGCGAGGTTGAGGTGCAGGTTCCTGCTCTTCGCGATCAGACGGCGGTGCTCGTTGCCATCGGGCGTCAGGTCGTGTATACGCTCGGCGCGTTGGGGACCGGCGCCTTCGCTACCGTCGCTCACCTCGGCGGCGATACCCTCCTGGCGGTGGGCTGGGGTCTGGGGTGCGGTGTGCTGTTCACCGCGCTACTGGTCTCAATGCGCCGGTTACGTCGGGGGGCATAGCGCTCAGCGCAGGCGAGCGAAGCGCACCATCGCGGCAATACCGAAGGCAGGGCCGAGAGCGAGGACGGGAAAGGCCCAGGCCCAGCCGCCTGATTCGACCAGCACCGGGGTGAGTTGAATCGAGCCCATCGTCAGGAGGAAGCCGAGTGAGGTTTGCAGGGTCAGCGCCGTTCCCACGGCGTGCGCTGGGGCCACTTCGGTCACGAGCGCGCTGAACTGCGCCGAGTCGGCCACAACGAAGAAGCCCCACACGAGCACGAGTGCGCTGACGATCCAGAGGCTCGCTCCAAGGAGGAGCCCGGCAACCAAGCAGCAGGTCCCGCTCACCGTCATCGCTAGGTTGACCACACGCGTGCGCCCGACGCGGTCGGCCGCCCAGCCGCCCCAGACGCAGCCGAGCCCGCCCGCGGCAATCGCGCCAAAGGCGAGCCACGAGATCCAGGCCGTGGGGTCTCCAGAGGAGCTGCTCGCAGCAGCGCTGGCCGCTAGAAACACCGGCACCCACGTCCACATCGCGTACAGCTCCCACATGTGGCCGAGGTAGCCGCCGATGGCAAGCCGCGTCGGCCGGTGTCGGAGAACCAGCCCTACGAGATCCCACGAGAACGGACGGCGCGGAAAGGCGAAGGGGCCGTCGCGGTAGCCTAGCCCGATCAAGAGAGCGGCCAGCAGCGCCCCCGCCGAGGCTGTGACCACGATGGGGGCTGCCTCGGTGCTCTCGAAGACGCGCACGAGGTACGGCGTCGCCTTGCCCACCGTCAGCGCGCCGACGATGATGCCGATGGCGAGGCCCCGCCCGGAGCGGAACCACGTCGCGGCCATCTTCATAGCGGGGGGATAGACTCCGGCCAGCGCGAAGCCGGTCAGGAAGCGGACGCCGAGTGCCGCCGCGTAGCCGGGCACCATGAGGAGCGCCAGGTTCGCCGCCGCCCCGAGGACGGCCGAAGCCGCGAACAGGCGCCGCGCCGGGATCACATCGGCCAGGTTGAGCAGCGCCGACAGGCCCGTCCCCGCGACGAACCCGAGTTGCACCACCGTCGTGAGCCACCCGACTTCCGAACTCCCCAGGTCCCACTGCTCGGCGAATGAAGGTGCTACGGCGCTCGCCGTGAACCACAGCGACATCCCCAGCAGCTCGGCGGTGGCGAGGAGGACGAGGATGCGCCAGCGCCCGGCGGCGGGTGGGTCCTGCATCGGACGGTCAGGAACGGCGAAAGAAGGCAAGGTAGAGCGGCAATAGAAAACCCCTCAGACCGGCTGATCTGAGGGGTTCTGGGGTGTGGAGCTAAGGAGATTCGAACTCCTGACCTCTTG
>JABDIZ010000052.1 GCA_013003465.1 Rhodothermaceae bacterium | reverse complement strand
GGCCGGGAGTGCCCCCGGGCTTGCCTCGGGTACGGATAGCCTCCTCCCGGTCGATGGTGCCGCCCACCGGGATATTGAGCTTCCCCTTGGCGATTCGGCGCTCCAGGATCTTGAGGCGGCGCTCGCGCAGGGTCTCGCCGGTCTTCTTGTTGACCACGGCCGAGAGTTCGGCCTCGGTGAAGAACTGGCTGGCCTCTCGGCGCTCGCCCTGGTCGACGAGCCCCGCCAGATCGGCCTGGGAGGCCGCGAGCCGTTCCAGGCTCTGGCGCTGCTCGAAGGCCTGCCGCTCGTCGGGCGTGAAGGGGGTGCCGGCCTTGGCGCGGGCGCGCTCCTCCTTGGCGAGGGCTCGCTTGTCCTGCTTGGTCCGGCGGCGGTCTCGGCGCTCTAGAAACGAGAGCTTCGGCATACGCCCCCCATCATCGCCGGCAACGTGCCCCGCCTGCGGGGGATTGTCAACTCCGAGTCAACAGTGCGCGTCGCTTCAGCATCCAATCCCAGCGCTTTCGCAGGCGGCACATCTCGCGGTCGATGCGCTCCAGGGCCTCGTCGCAGGCCGCTACGGTCGACGGGCTCGCGTTCCCTACCGCGCGCCCGCGCTCGCGCATGGCGGCGTAGTTGTCCTTCGCCGTCCCCAGGTACAGGTGCGTCGGCTCGACACAGCCCGGCCGGTCGCAGTGGTGGAGCACCATCATTTCGACCGGGGGGTACCCCCCCGTTTCCAGCCGCCACGCCAGGCGATGGGACGCGATCGTTCGCCCATGCCAGCGGATTCGCCCGTAGCCGCGCTCGTGCTTCGCTCCCGTCCAGAGCGCGCAGGATCCATCCAGACCCGAAATCGCTGGAGGCGCTCGAAACGAGACCCGCTCCGCGAAGACCCCTTGCCACGCATCCGACGCCATAGACCCATGTTGTACATGGTAAAAGGGGTCTGTGGAACCACCCATTTGGGTGTTGACTTCTGGACCCGTATCTGGGCATATGAGGGGATTCAGTTCAGGACGGAGAGCGGGTCGTAGCTGCCGGGGGGCTGGGCGTCGACCATCCTGCGGTTGGTTTCGACCCGGGCGTGGCGGCGCATCATCATGGCGTAGCGGGAGGCGTCGAGCAGGTCGTCCTTGCGCTCCACGATCTTGCCGTCCTTGCGGTGGTAGATGCGGAACTCCTCCAGCCACATCGAGCAGGTGTTGAAGACCTTGAAGCGGCCTTCCTTCATCAGCTCCAGCATCTCCATCACGGAGGCCGCGAGGGAGTTGCCGCCATCGGGCGAGGAGGCGTGCTTGGGCATCATCTTCAGCCCGAGCTTGCGGTACTGGTAGGCGAGCGGCTCCCCGCCGTCCTTGCCGGTCGCGGCGGCATCGTGGGGCCACGCC
>JABDIZ010000048.1 GCA_013003465.1 Rhodothermaceae bacterium | reverse complement strand
GCGAAGGGCCTCGGCCGCCCCATCGACGAGATGTTCACCTGGGTGGACCCCACGCCGCTCGGGAGTGCCTCGATCGGACAGATCCACCGCGCCCGGACGGTCAACGGCGAGGAGGTGATCCTGAAGGTGGTCAAGCCGAACATCTACATCATCCTCAAGCGCGACGCACGGCTGCTCGGCTTCTTCGGCGCGTTCCTGCAGATCTTCTTCTCGCGCTACCAGCCCAAGCGCATCCTCGACGAGTTCACCGAGTTCACGCTCCGCGAGGTGGACCTCCGCCGCGAGGCCGACAACGCCGAACAGTTCGCGCTCAATTTTTCGGACCTGCCGGGCATCCGCTTCCCGACCATCTACCGGGAGTATTCGAGCCGCCTCGTCCTGACAATGGAGTTGTTCAAGGGCATCCGCCCCGACGCGCCCGAGGCGCGCGCGCTCCCGCACGACGCCCGCGAACATGTCGTGGACCTCGGCGCGAAGTCGATCATCCGGATGCTCTACGCCGACGGCTTCTTCCACGCCGACCTCCACCCCGGCAACCTGTTCCTCCTCGATACGGAGCCGGACCCGTTGCACCCCGAGGGCCGCATCGAGCCCAAAATCGGGTTCATCGACCTCGGCATGGTGGGCTACTTCGACGGCGAATTGCGGCGAACGCTGATGTACTACTATTTCTCGCTCGTCACGGGCGATGCCGAGAATGCGGCGCGCTACCTGACGAGCGTAGCGGAGGCCGGGCCGAAGTCCGACCCGCAGGGCTTCAAGCGGGCCGTCGCCGAGATCTGCCGCCGCTTCTACCGCGCCCAGCAGCACGGCGACTTCTCGATTGCTCAGCTCATCATGGAGTCGGTGAGCCTGGGCGGGACGTACCGGATGTACTTCCCCATCGAGCTGGTGCTGATGACCAAGGCGCTCATCACGTTCGAGGGCGTAGGGCAGGCGCTCCTGCCGGGCCTCGATGTGGCGAAGGTGTCCCAGAAACACGTGAGCCGCCTGTTCCGCAGCCAGTTCAACCCGGTGTCGCTGCTCAAGGAGAGTTTTCGGAATGCGCCCGAGTTGGTGGACCTGCTCGTCAAGAGTCCGTCGCTGGCCGCCGAGGGGATGCGCTTTCTGGAGGAGCGGATGCGGCATCCGGCGGGCAATCCGCTGGCGGGCATCAAGACGGCGCTACTCAGCGGCTCGGCGCTCGTCTCGGGCACGATTGCCGCGAGCGTGGGCGGCCCGTGGTACCTGTGGGTGCCGCTGTTTGGGCTGGCCGCCCTCTTTGCCCTCCGGCGCGGGTAGGTCCAGCAGGGTCATGAGCCGATGTGGCTCGGTTTCACGTTTGATCAGGTACTTCCCCTTACCCCGGCAACCCGGATTGAGCGGGAACCATGCGGCCCGTATGTTCAATGCCGCCGCGCCTTATCCACTCCGCCTGCACACCCATGCCGTTCGTGACCGCCGCGCCGCTCTCCCACCGGGGGGGCCGGGCCTACAACCAGGACTGCACTGGCTATACCACCGACCAAATGCGCGGCTGCTGGGTGCTGGCCGATGGGCTCGGCGGGCATGCCGCAGGCGAGATCGCCTCCTGCACGGCCTCGGAGGCGGCCATCAAGGCCTTCGAGACCCAGCCATCGCTATCGAGCGAGGCGCTCCAGGCGTACATCACCCAGGCGCAGGACGCGGTGCTGACGCGCCAGCGCGACGAGCCCGACCTCGCCTCGATGAAGACCACGCTCGTCGTCCTCGTCGCCAACGAGCGCGAAGCCCGCTGGGCGCATGTCGGCGATTCGCGCCTCTACGCCTTCCACGAGGGACGCGCCGTGGCGCAGACGGTGGACCATAGCGTTCCCGAAGCACTCGTCACGGCAGGCGAGATCACGCGCGCCGAAATCCGCGAGCACCCCGACCGTAACCGCCTGCTGCGCGCCCTCGGCAAGCGCGGCGGGATCCGCGCAACCGTCTCCGAGGCGCATCCCATCGAGCCTGGCGATGTCTTTCTCCTTTGCTCCGATGGCTTCTGGGAATACGTCCTCGAAGCCGAGATGGAACTCGACCTCCAGGCCACTGACTCGCCCGACGCCTGGCTCGCCGCGATGGAGCGCCGCCTCCTCGCCCGCGTCCCCGGCGACCACGACAACTACTCGGCTCTCGCCGTCTTCGTGACGTAACAGCCCGCGTTGCTTCGTACCCCGCTGTTCTTCTATCCTGAGCCCTGCATCCCCGACCTCACCGATGAAGCAGATCACGCTCCACTGGCAACACGGCGACGCAGACGGCCACGGCTCGTTCAAGGAGGGCGAGCGCGTCCTGATCGGCCGGAAGGCCGACTGTGCCCTCGTCATGCCGTCTTCCGACCGCCGCATCCACCGCCAGCATGCCGAAGTGGTCTGGAAGGGCAGCACGCCTCAGCTCCGCAACCTCGGCGCCAACCCGATCCGCCTGCCCAAACGCGGCCTCGCCCTCCAGCGCGGCCAGACCGCTGCTCTCCACACCGATGATGCCTTTCAACTCGGCGAGGTCGAGGTCTTTGTGATGATCAGCGCGGGCGCCAAGAAGGTGCGGATGCTCCGCTGCCACCACTGCGAGCGCATCCAACCCTACAAGCCCGAGGCCATGTGCGTGCAGTGCGGCTTCGCCCTCGCCGGGGCCGACACGGTCATCGTGGACCCTTCCCAGCACGATTCTGCTTCGTAGCCCATGCAGATCCACCTCACCTGGCAGGAGCCCGATTCGGATGTCCACGGCGAGTGGACGGGCGACCTGCCCCTCACCCTTGGCCGCACCACGAAGCCCGCCATCGACCACCCGCAGGTCACGCGCGAGCATGCGCGCCTCGACTGGGTCGATGGGCAACTCATCCTGACGGACCTGGAGAGCCGAAACGGCACCTTCGTCGCCGACGAGCAGGTGGACCGCGCGGAGTTAGGCGCGAGTGGCACATTTCGCCTCGGCCCCGTTGTCGTCGAGGTGCAGGCGCTGCTACCGGAGCCTGAGGAGACGGTCATCGCGCCGGAGCCCCCCGAGTTGATCGAAACCATCGCCGCCCCGGAAGCGGTCGAGGAGCCGGGGCCTGTGGACACGTCGGGCACCGTGGAGGAACCGGATGCGGCACCGGAACCAGTCGAGGAGCCAGCCGAGGAGCCAGCCGAAGCGCCCAGCGCGGACGCGGGCACGCTGATCGAAGGCGAGATGACCGACTCGTTCGCTACGGTTGAGGAGGCGGAGCCCATCCAGGCCGCGAAACGCGTCGACGAGCCCCCGCGCCTGGTCGTGGTCTGGAAGAATGAAGAGACTGGCGCCGAGGGGCAGTCGATGGAGAAGGTGCCCGTCGCGCTCGGCAGCCGCGACGACAGCGCGGTGCGCCTCGCCGATGCCCGCGTGAGCCGCCTCCACGCTACACTCATGGTTGAAGACGGCCAGATTGTGCTGCGCGACGAACAGTCGTCCAATGGCACTTTCATCGGCAGCGAGCAGGTCTCCGTGGCGCAACTCGGCACGGCGGGGCAGTTCACCATCCGCCCGTTCCTGATCACGGCGCGGATCGAGGGCGTGGAGGCCGAGAGCGCAGAGGTGCGCGAGCCCGCCACCCAACTGGAAGAGGAAGCCTCCATCTTCTTCGACGACGAACGCGGTACGCTCGCGCCCGCACCGCCCGCTGAAGAGAGCGGCTTCCCCCCTGCGCTGTTCCAGCAAGACATGGTCTCCGTCTCGGCGCTCCAAGCCACAGGCGTGCCCATCGAAGAGAAGGCCTACGTCGCCATCGGGGGTGGGTTGGGCAGCTTCATCTGGGTGGACTACCTGCGCGTCTACGGCGTCCCCACGGAGGGCATCTGCGTGGTGGGGCTGGAGGCCAAACCGCACGGCCGTTACGAGCGCCTCTGCATCAACTCGCAGATCCCCTACCACGAGCGCCTGCGCTCCGACTCGGCCTCGCGCCCCGACTGCCTCTGGGGCTGGCCCGGCTACGCCGTCGTCGAGGCGTGGAACGGAATCACCGGACGCGGCAACCTCAAGGACGGCCTACGCGCCGCCTGGAAGATCTTCGCCGAACCCACGTTCACGAGCACCTACACGCCCGTCTCCGGCGTCGTCTTCGACTCCATCGACAAGGAGGCGCGACGCATCGGGTGGGAGCAGATGCGGCAGCACGGGCGCGTCAAAGCCATTCGCAAAACCGATGACGGGCGCTACGCGGTCGCCTATACCGTCCCCGGCGACACGACCGACCAGCGCCACCGCATCGTGATCGCGCGCTACGTCCACGTCGCCGTGGGCTACCCTGGGATCCGCCTGCTGCCGGATCTCCAGGCGTACCGCATCGAGACGGGCGACTTGGAGCGCGTCGTCAACGCCTACGAGGAGCACCAGCACGTGTACGACACCCTCGCTCGCGAGGGCGGCCTCGTGCTGATCCGCGGCTGGGGCATCGTGGCCTCGCGCATCATCCAGCGCCTCTTCGAGTTGCGCCGCGACAAGGGGGCCGACGTGCAGATCCTCCACCTGACCCGCTCCATCGTCGCCGAGGGGCACCGCTACCGCAACGCGCAGCGCAAGGTGGACAACAACTGGGAGTTCCAGCCCTTCAACTGGCCCAAAGCCGCCTGGGGCGGCGACCTCCGCTTCCTCCTCGAAGAGTCATCGCCCGAGGAGCGCGGGCGGCTGCTCCAGGCCTGGGGCGGCACCACCACCGCCGACCGAGAAGACTGGAGCGATCTCATCGCGCAGGGCCGCCGCGAGGGCTGGTACCACATCCGCGAGGGCGAGGTGGACCGTGTCGAGCGCAACGCGGAAGGCACGCTCACCACCGTCATCCGCGGAAAGAAGACGCTCCGCGCCGAGACACGCCTCGACACCAACTACATCATCGACTGCACAGGCCTCCAGTCCGGTATCGAGAGCCACCCGCTGCTGCGCGACCTCGTGGCGCACCACGGCCTCGGCCGCAACGTGCAGGGCCGTCTCGACGTGGCCGACGACTTCGAGATCCGGGGGATGCGCAACCAGCAGGCGCGGATGTATGCCTCGGGCGTCGCCACGCTCGGCGGGCCATACGCACCCGTCGACAGCTTCCTCGGCCTCCAGTACGCGGCGCAGCGCTCGGTCAACGCGCTCGTCTACCACCGCGCGCCTCGCCTCCAACACCTCGGCGCGCTCACCTCCTTCGGCCAGTGGCGCCGGTGGGCGCGCGGCGTCGCGCCGTAGCGCCCTGCCCTCAACCCTGAACTTTCATCCCAACCCCATGACCCCGACGCTCTCCGGCCGCTGGCAAACCCGCCTGCTCCTCCTCGGCACGGTCGGCTTTGTCGTCACGTGGTTCTTCGCTGCCTACTTCCAGGCCATCACGTTCGAGGATGTCTTCCACGTGCCGTTCGTGCTGCTCGTCTACGTGGCCGTGCTCGGGCTGGGCTGGGACGTGCTCTACAACGTGATGCAGCACTCTCGCTGGGACAGCGACTGGCCGCCGATCTACCAGTTCGGTGCGGGCGTCGCCGAAGCCCTTCTGCTCTTCGCCCTCATCCGCATCGGACTGGTCATAGGGGTGCCGGAGAACCTGCCGTTCTGGATGTTCTTCGTCCACTACGGCGCGGTCTGGTTCTGGACGTTCGTGATGACGCAGGGTCCACTGCGCCTTCTCTTTCCGCAGTGGCGGTTCAGGGGCGGCCAGTTCGGGCGCCACCCGGCCACCCGTGAGTAGCTGCGCCTGAGGCGCTCATGCTATGCCGTTTTTCGCCCTCCTGCTCGTGCTGGTGCTGGCCTGGGGCGTGGGCGTCCTCGTCGGGCGGCTGGGCTATCCGCCGGTCCTGGGCGAGTTGGCGGCGGGCGTGATCTTCGGCCCACCCGTCCTCGGCTGGGTCGTTCCGAATGAGGCCCTGACGACGCTCGGCTCGCTGGGGGTGGTCCTGCTGATGCTCTACATCGGAATGTGCGTGGATGCGAAGGTGCTCGCGCGCTCGGCCTCGGGTGCGTTGCTGCCCGCGCTAGCCGGCCTGCTGATCCCGATGGGCCTCGGGTACGCAGCCATCGTCTACGTGGGCGGCGGCGATGCCAACGCTGGGCTCATCGTCGGCGTCATCCTGGGCACGACGGCGCTGGCAACGGTCTCGCGTATCCTCCTCGACATCGACATGCTCCAGAGCGACCTGGGGCAACGGCTGCTCGTGATCGCGCTGCTGGAGGTCATCCTTGTGCTGATCGCGTTCGCCGTCTCGGCAGGCACCGCAGCGATGGACATGGGCATGATGGACGAAGCCGGCGGCCCGCATCTCGTGTTGCTGAAAGCAGGCGGCTTTCTCGCGGGCGCGGTGCTCGTCGGCTATGCCGTCCTGCCATCGCTCTGCCGAATGATGCAAGGACTTGGCCTGACCGGAGGCTCCGGCGCGTTCACGTTCACCGTGGTCGTAGCGCTGATCTTCGCGGCGGCCTCCGATGCCGCGGGCCTCTCGTTCGTCCCCGGCGCATTCCTGGCCGGGCTGTTCATCGACAAACAGATCCTCGGCGATCCCTTCGACACCACGGTCAATGCGATCCGCGATGTAGGGGTGGGCTTTCTCGCCCCCATCTTCTTCTTCACCGCAGGCTTTCAGGCTGACCTCGGCTTCATTCTGGAGCAACCGATTTTGCTCGCCGCCATCGTAGGCGCCGCGTTCCTCGGCAAGGTGCTCGCGGGCATCCTCGGCGTGGCACCCGGCCGGGGGACGTGGCGCGAGGGCGCCGTCGTCGGCTTCGGGATGAACGGGCGCGGCGGCATCGACGTGATCATGGCCGGCCTCGCCCTCAACAGCCTCCACGTCATCGACGAGGGGCTCTTCACCGCGCTCGTGCTGACGACGTTTATCACGACGCTGCCCGTACCGGTGCTCTTGCAGAGCGGGCAGCGCTGGCTCGGCGCTCCAAAAGCGGCCGAGCCGGAACTCACCCTCTAGCTCGTGCACCGGTTCTAGAGCATGTCGCCCGTCAGCCGCGTGTCACTTCGAGGAGATAGCTCCCCGTTTCGCCCGGCGAGAAGCTCGTCACTCGGATCTCGTACCAGCCGCTGACCGGAAGCGTGCCCTCGTTGAGCGAAAGCGTCGTGTTGCCCTCGTAGTCGTCCACATCAATCTGCTCGCCGGTGGGCGTGCGGATGATGAGGTAGGTGTCGAACTCTTC
>JABDIZ010000042.1 GCA_013003465.1 Rhodothermaceae bacterium | reverse complement strand
CATAATGCTGTCGAACGAGCCATAGTCCCTGCTCCCGTCTGAGTCTTGTGTCGGCTGGACTGCCGACTGCTCCGGCAGAGTGCCCGAAACGCTGGCAGCAGCAAAGAGCAGTTCCGCTCGCTTGTAGCACCCAAACTCGCTTGGCATCGGCTGCTCCCAGGCGGTGTGGTCCGAGCAGAGGCGGGCCTCCAGTTCAAAGAGAAGTCCGCCAACCGATGGCGAGTATCGCCAACTAGGGATGAACGAGTCCTCCAGCTCGACACCGTCAAGCTCGGCCATGTCTCGCCAGTTGGTCATCACGTTGCCGGGCTACCGAAGCTGCTTCCAGAGGTAGGTGTAGATGGCGGCTGTCATGGTGGCGCGCTGCTCGGGCGTGACGCCCGCGCCGTGGCCGCCCTCCGTGTTCTCGAAGTAGTAGACCGCGTGGCCCATCGCTTCCATCTTGGCGGCCATCTTGCGTGCGTGGCCGGGATGGACGCGGTCGTCGCGCGTAGTGGTGGTGAAGAGCACGCGCGGGTAGTCCACGTCCGCCGAAACGTTGTGGTAGGGCGAGTAGCGCTGGATGAAGGCCCAGTCGTTGGGCTCGTCGGGATTGCCGTACTCGGCCATCCAACTCGCGCCCGCGAGCAGCTTGTTGTAGCGCTGCATGTCGAGCAGCGGCACCGAACACACGACGGCGTCGAACAAGTCGGGACGCTGCGTGAACGCCACGCCGACAAGCAGGCCGCCGTTGGAGCCGCCCCGGATGCCGAGGTGGCCAGGCGAGGTGATGCCGCGTGCGATCAGGTCCTCGGCCACGGCCAGGAAGTCGTCGTAGGCACGTTGGCGGTGTTCGAGTTGGGCGGCGCGGTGCCACGCCGGGCCGAACTCGCCGCCGCCCCGGATGTTGGCGATCACATAGACGCCGCCGCGCTCCAGCCAGTTGGCCCCCACCGTCGCGCTGTACGAGGGCGTAAGCGCCACCTCGAAGCCGCCGTAGGCGTAGAGGAGCGTCGGGTTCGTGCCGTCGAGCGCGATGGCCTCGTCGTGGACGACGAAGTAGGGGACCTGCGTGCCGTCCTCCGAGGTCGCCATGAACTGCTGCACCGTCATCCCCTCCGCGTCGAACATCGGCGGAAGCTGGCGGACGGCCTCGACCGTGCCGTCGGGCTCGGCGAGGTAGAGCGTCGTCGGCTGGAGGTAGTTGGTATAGGTAAAGAAGAAGCGGTTCGTCGTGTTGTCGGTGCTGGCGAGACCGACCCGGCCCAGCGTCGGCGCGTCCACGCGCGCTCCGCTCCATTCGCCATCATCAAACTGAAAGCGATGCAACTCGCCGCGCACGTTGTCGAGCAGGCTGACGAGCAGGTAGTCCTTCGTGGAACTGACGCTGTTGATCGTCTGCCGGTCGGTGGGCTGGAGGACGACCTGGAAGTTGGGGTCGCCATTGAGGAAGGCCTCGTAGTCGGTGGCGATGAGCGCGCCCTGCGGGTAGGTCGTTCCGCCGACGGTCCAATCGGAGCGGAGATATACGGCGAGTTGGCCGCTCACGAGATCGGGGTCCGCGTCCATGGGGATGTCGAGCCGGACGGGTTCGTCTTCGTCGGGGACGATGTAGTAGGCGCTCTCGAAGAAGCTCGGCGCGTGCGTGACGACCGCGATGCGTTCGCCGTCCATTTCGAAGCCGCCCGCCCACGCGCCCACATCGCCAGTCTCGCCCTCGAACACGGTCTCGGCCGAGGCCAGCGGAGTGCCGCGCATCCAGCGCTTGACCACACGCGGATAGCCGGAGGTCGTCATCGAGCCCTCGCCGAAATCGGTAGAGACGAGGAGCGTGTTGGCGTCCACCCATGCCGCGCCGCCCTTCGACTCGGGCAGGAAGAAGCCGTCTTCCACAAACGCCTGCGTCGTCAGGTCGAACTCGCGCGTCTCGACGGCGTCAGCGCCGCCGCGCGAGAGGCGGACGAGGCAATGGCGGTGCTCCGGCGGGAGGCAGTTCGCACCTTTGTATACCCAGTTCACGTTCTCGGCCTCGGCAAGCGCATCGATGTCGAGGACGATTTCCCAGGTCGGCTCGCCGGTGAGGTAGGCGTCCCAGGCGGTGCGCCGCCAGATGCCGCGCTCGTGCTCGGCGTCCTGCCAGAAGTTATAGAGCCACTCGCCCTGGATGTTCGGGTAAGCGATGCGCTCGTTCGAGTTGAGGATGTCGAGGGTGCGCTCGTAGATCGGCTCGAAGACCGGCTGTGCGCGAAAGTCAGCAAGCGTGGCGTCGTTGCGGGCTTCCACCCAGGCCATCGCTTGATCGCTTTCCACGTCTTCGAGCCAGAGGTAGGGGTCCTCGGCTTCCTGCGCGGCGGCAGGGCAGACGACGAACACAAAGGCGAGTAAGAAGCCTGGGATGAAGCGGCGTATCATGACGAGAAGGGGTGAAGGGAGGCGTGGACGTTGAATCGGAGGCGGGTGACCCGTCGGGGAGGGTTCTTCCGTATGGAGGAAAGAGACCCGCGTGGCGGCAGGGTACGCCGCAGCCGCGTTGTGTCCTCGGGGGCCTGCCCTGTTAAGGTAGGGGTTCCCGACGCATCCGAGAGTCCCGCCGGTGCAGAGGCGCTCAGCTTGGCCTCTGCTGTTCGAATTCAGAAACCTTGCCGTCGCGCCGATACCGTGTGCCCCACCGCTCGCTCTTGTTGCCTACAGACCCCATCGCCAGCACCCGCCGACGTTTTTCCGGGAGTCATCCTTTGGAGATGGCGCACGTTAGAAAAACGTAACAGGGTTTCATTCACAAGGCGCTTTCACTAGATTCGGGCTCGCTATTGAGAAGGCGCCCGGTGCATGTTCGCCCGCATGGGAGCGGGTACGCACGATCCCCCCTGCCTAATGGATAAGCATACCTCTCTGGAAGAAACAGGACAGCCGTTGTGGCGGCGCTTGTTGCACAGCAACGCGTCGTCCGCCCCGAGTGCATCGGCAGTATCCGCCCCCTCCCTGCCCGTTTCGCAGTCCGCCGTGGCCGCTCGCGTCGCGGAGTTGGGTCCGATTGCCCTGGTGGCGCTCCAACTCGGACTGCTGCTGCTCACGTTTAATGTCTTCGACCTGGAGCGGGGCAGCGGCTTCGTGGCCCTGGCGCCGCTGATTCTGGGCGGCTTTGTCATCCACGCCGTGCTGCCGATGCGCCTGCGGATGCCGTTCTTCCTGGCGCTTTCGCTGGCGGGGTTCTGGCTGCTGCTCGGGCCACCAGCGTTGATCCTCGTAGGCCTCGGACTGGGCCTGATCGGGATCTGTCACCTACCCATCAACTTGTGGGCACGCGTGGGGCTGCTCGTCGCGGTTGGTGTCGCGCTGGCCATGCTCCGCGTGGGCGCCGGGCTGTTCGCGCAGCTCACCTGGGGGCCTGTCGTGATGCCGGTGCTGGGCTCGATGTTCATGTTCCGGCTGATCATCTACCTCTACGATCTGCAGCATGAGAAAGTCCCGGCGACCATCTGGGAGCGCCTGTCGTACTTCTTCCTGCTGCCCAACGCCTGCTTCCTGCTTTTCCCCGTCGTGGACTACCAGACGTTCCGGCGGACCTACTACGACACCGACGCGGCGACGATCTACCAGAAGGGCGTCTTCTGGATGTTCCGTGGCATGACGCACCTGCTGCTCTACCGCATCCTCTACTACTACATCGTTCCTAACCCGACTCAGGTGGTGGATCTCTGGACGGTCGTGCTGATCGTGTTCGGCACGTACCTACTCTACCTCAAGGTCTCCGGGCTCTTCCACCTCATCATCGGGACGCTGGGCCTCTTCGGCTTCAACCTGCCCGAGACGTACCACCGCTACCTGCTCGCCTCCGGCTTCAACGACTTCTGGCGTCGCTCGAACATCTACTGGAAGGACTTCATGATGAAGGTCTTCTACTACCCGATGTTCATGCGGCTGCGTAAGCGCAAGGGCGGGATGGTGCAGGCGGTCGGTCTCGCCACGGCGGGCGTCTTCCTCGTGACCTGGCTCCTCCATTCCTACCAGTGGTTCTGGCTCCTCGGCGCCTTCCCTCTCACGATCACTGACGTGCTGTTCTGGTCGGTCTTCGGCGGCCTCGTCGTGGTCAACTCGGTCTCGCAGCTCAAGGCGGGCAAGAAGGGCTCGCTCAGCAAGCCCGTCTTCTCGTTCAAGAAGGCCCTCACCCACGCGCTCAAGGTGATGGGGATGCTCATCTTCATCGCTGCGCTCTGGTCATTCTGGTACAGCCCGACACCCGCCGCGTGGCTAGGGATGCTGGCGCAAGCGGGCAACAGCGGGCCGGTAGACTTCGCACTGCTTGGCCTGATCATCGTCGGCCTGATAGCCATCGGGGTCGGGGTGCAGTACGCCAACAGCCGTGGCGTCCGCTTCACACTCCTCGACCCAGCCAAGCCTGCGTTCAGCCGGGCCGCGATGGTCACCAGCCTCGGTGTGCTCGTCATCCTCGGGCTCGGCCAGCCGCAGGCACAGTACCGACTCGGCGGCTTCGGCGATTTCGTCGGGTCACTGCAAGAGGACCGCCTGACGGAATTCGACGCGCAGCAGGCTGATAAGGGCTACTACGAAGCCCTGATGACGACCAACTCGATCACGGCGCAGGTCGGCGGCAGCCGCAACCAGAAGCCGCCGGACTGGAAGCCGCTGGCTGCTTCCGACGCGGTCATTCGCTCCAACGACTTGTTCCTGTACCGACTCAGGCCCTCGTCGGAGTTGATCTTCAAGCGGGCGCCGATGACGGTCAACCAGTGGGGCATGCGCGATCAGGAATACACGCGCGAGAAGCCGGACGGCACCTACCGGATTGCACTCCTCGGTGCTTCCATCGAGATGGGGGCGGGCGTACTGGACGACGAGACCTACGAGGCGGTAGCAGAGGCGCGGCTGAACGCTGAGCAGGCAGGCCGGGAGGGGCGTTTCGATCGCTACGAAATCCTGAACTTCAGCATAGGCGGGTACAGTGTGTTGCAGCACCTTCCGCTCATGGACGAAGTGGTGACCTTCCAGCCCGATCTTCTCCTCTACACAGGCCATACCATCGAGGACTTCCGCATGACGCAGCTCTTCATCGAGCTCGTGCAGAAGGGAATTGACTTGCCTCCGCACCTAGAGGCCATCCGTCAGCAGGCTCGTGTGGATTCGACCTTGTCCGAGGCGGAGATCAAGCAGCGCCTTGAGCCATTTGAGGCAGAGATCCTGCACGAGGGCTATACTCGTATTGTGGCCCAGGCGCGCGAGGTCGGAGCCCGACCGATCTGGCTGTTCGTGCCTCGCACGGAAGAGAAGAAGCGTCTGGAAGGCCAGCAACTCCCCGTCGAAGAACTGATGGGGCTTGCCCGCGATGCCGGGTTCACCGTCCTGAGCATCGGTGATGCCTACGACGGCATTGACGATGTGGAGGAGGAGCTTTTCCTCGCTCCCTGGGATGATCACCCGAACGTGGCTGCGCACCAGTTACTTGGCAATCGCCTCTACGAGGAACTCATCGAGAACGGAGCGACGCTTGGGCTGACCGGCCGAGCCGCCGATACCCTGCCCGAACCGAGCCCGCTGTCCGAGTCCACGGACTGATCGTCCACCGTAACAAGTCATCCCTACCAACCTCACAACGGAGTAGCTCCATGTCCACGACCGCCGTACCGGCCACCGACATCAAGGCCAGCGTCAAGGAATACATCCTTACCAAGTTTCTGCCGGGTGAAGACCCGAACATGCTCGAAGACACTACGCCCCTGATCACGGGTGGCGTCCTCGACTCGATCTCCACCGTCGAACTCGTCTCCTTCCTAGAGGAGCAGTACGGCGTCGAGTTCGAAGCGCACGAGATGAGCGCCGACTACCTCGACACGCTCGACCAGATCGCGGCCACGGTCCAGTCCAAGAGCGCTTGAGTATGCGGACCCTCCACGGTCTCCTACGCGATTCAGCCCGGCAGTTCCCGGACCGCACCGCGGTCCGGGACCCCGAGCGCGATGTCCAAGTCTCGTACCGGGATCTGGATGCGATCACCGACCGCCTTCAGCACACGCTGGAGCGCATCGGTGTGGCGCAGGGCGACCGCGTGGGCCTCTGCGCGCCCAAGTCGATTGGCACCGTTGCCGCGCTGTTCGGCGCGATGAAGGCCGGAGGGGCTTACGTCCCCGTGGACTACAGCGCCCCCGCTTCGCGTAACGCATTCATCTTCCGCAACTGCGCCGTTAAAGCACTCGTGGTGGATCGCACGCTCGTGGATGGGCTCGTCGCGGAGTTCGGACTCGGCGCGCCGGTTGCCGAGGAACTAACGGACCTCCGCACCTTCGGTGTGGACCTTGTGTTGCTGCGTGGCCCGAACTGGGCCGAGGCCGACGAGCCGCCTGCCGAAGTGGACGCGCCCGAGGGCCTCTCGTACATCCTCTACACGTCCGGCTCGACCGGCGTGCCGAAGGGGGTGATGCACAACCACAGCACAGCGCTCGCCTTCGTGGACTGGTGCTCCGAGGTGTTCGAGCCCACCGAGGAGGATCGCTTCTCCTCGCATGCGCCCTTCCACTTCGACCTCTCGATCCTCGACCTCTACGTCCCGATCAAGCACGGCGGCACGCTCGTACTCGTGGGCGAGGACGTCGGGAAGCAGCCGCTGCGCCTCGCGCCGCTGATCGCCGACGAAGGGATCACGGCCTGGTATTCGACGCCCTCTATCTTGCGGCTCCTCGTGGAGTACGGCAAGCTGGAGCAACACGACTACTCCGCACTGCGCATCGTCAACTTCGCGGGCGAGGTCTTTCCGATCAAGTACCTCCGCGCGACCATGGAAGCGTGGCCGCATCCGCGCTACTTCAACCTCTACGGCCCGACTGAGACCAACGTCTGCACCTACTACGAAGTCCCCGACGTGATCGCGCCGGAGCGCACGGAACCGTTGCCCATCGGGCAGGCCTGCTCCGACGACCGCTGCCTCGTGATGGATACGGACGACACCGAAGTGCCGACCGGCGAGCCCGGCGAGCTTTACGTCGCAGGCGGCTCCGTCATGCTCGGCTACTGGAACCTGCCCGACCGCAATGCGACGGCGTTCTGGATGGACGCTGACGGCACGCCGTGGTACAAGACCGGCGACATCGTCCAGGAAGACGAGGCCGGTGACTACCTCTTCCGTGGCCGTCGCGACCGGATGGTCAAGCGGCGCGGCTACCGGGTAGAACTCGGCGAGATCGAAGCAGCGCTCTACCGCCACGACGACATCGCGGAAGCCGCCGTCATCGCCAAGTCCAACGGCGGCGACGTGCACATCAAGGCCTTTGTGGCGTGGGCGGGTGAAGGGAAAGCGTCCCTCATCGCCATGAAGCGCTACTGCTCGGAGGCCCTCCCGCTTTACATGATTCCGGACAGCTTCGCCTTCGAGGACGCGCTGCCCAAAACCTCGACCGACAAGGTCGACTACCAACGCCTGAAAGCGCTGGCTTAATGGATTTCACCTTTACCGAAGAACAGAAGATTCTCCGCGACGAGGTCATTCGCTTCGCTCAGAAAGAGCTGAACGAGGGCATCGTCGAGCGCGACCGCGCGCAGGAATTCGACCGGTCGCTGTGGGAGAAGTGCGGCGAGATGGGCCTGCAGGGCCTGCCGGTGCCCGAAGAGTACGGCGGCATCGGCGCCGACCCGCTCACGACGGCGGTGGTGCTCGAAGCACTCGGTTACGGCTGCCGCGACGGCGGCCTCGTCTTCGGCATCTGCGCGCACATCCTGGCCTGCGTCGTGCCCGTCGTCAAGCACGGCACCGACGACCAGAAGCAGCGCTACCTGCCCGGCCTCTCGGACGGTTCGATGATCGCCGTCAACGGCATCTCGGAGCCGGGCTCCGGCTCCGACGCCTTCGCGATGCAGACGCACGCCGTCGCACGCGATGGCGGCTTCGTGCTCAACGGCACCAAGACTTTCAGCTCCAATGGTCCCGTGGCCGACCTCGCGGTCGTCTATGCCGTGACCGATCCGGGCAAGGGCTACCACGGCGGCATCACGGCCTTCCTGGTCGAGTCCGACACGCCGGGCTACACGCGGGGCCAGAAGTTCGAGAAGATGGGCCTGCGCACATGCCCGATCGGCGAACTCATTCTGGAAGACGTGTTCGTCCCGGAAGAGAACGTCATCGGCGGCGTGGGCGGCGGCGGTCCCATCTTCGCCCAGTCGATGGAGTGGGAGCGCGCGTGCCTCGTGGCGAGCCACGTCGGTGCGATGGAGCGGCTGCTCGAAGACGCCGTCCAGTACGCACGCGAGCGGAAAGCCTCGGGCCAGCCGATTGGGCGGTTCCAGGCGGTTGCTCACCGCCTCGCTGACTCCAAGGTGCGCCTCGAAGCCTCGCGCCTGCTCACCTATCAGGCCGCCTCTAAGCTCGACCGCGACCGCAAGGTCGGCCTTGACGCCTCCATCGCGAAGCTGTTTGTCAGCGAGGCCTTTGTGGACTCGTCGATGGACGCGATTCGCACGCTCGGCGGGTACGGCTTCATGGCCGAGTACGAGGCCGAGCGCGCCCTGCGCGATTCCGTCGGCGGGACGCTCTACTCGGGCACCAACGATATCCAGCGCAACATCATCGCGCGCTGGCTCGGTCTGAAAACGTCCGAATAAGCCGCTACCATTCCACATTCCACCGCATTACTTTTCTTGAACCTACAGGAAGAAAGAACGCCCGAGGGGCCACTTGGCACTCTTTCGCACTCAACACGAGGAGACTATGAACACCATTCCACAATCCACCGACGTTGTCGTCATCGGGGGCGGGCCTGCGGGCAGCACCGCCGCCAATATGCTCGCCCAGAAGGGCTATGAGGTTGTTCTGCTCGATCAGGCGCGGCACCCGCGTCCTGTGGTCGGCGAGAGCATCCTGCCGCACTTCTGGAAGTACGCCGAACAACTCGGTGTGCTCGAAGACATCGAGAACGAAGGCTTCCTGCTCAAGGCGGGCGGTCTCACCATCTGGAACGGCGAGATCCGCCAGATGAAGCTCTCCGACTTTGGCTTTGAGCGCCCCGGCATGCACGTGGAACGCGATGTGTTCGACAACATCCTCCTTCGTGGTGCCGAGCGGAAGGGCGTGCAGGTGTTCGAGGAAGTGAAGGTCCGCGAGGTCCATCTCGACGATGCCGCCAACCGCGCGGTCTCCTACATGGACAAGAACAGCGGCGAGGCAGGCCAGATTGCCTGCAAGTACATCGTAGACGCGAGCGGCCAGGCTGCTGTCATCGCCAACCAACTCAAGTTTCGCGAGTTCGACCCAGACCTGCGCTTCATGTGCGTCTGGGGCTACTACGAGAACTCCGACTACATCGGCTACGGTGGTCAGATCTATCCGTTCGAAGACCGCTGGCATAAGGAT
This sequence comes from Rhodothermaceae bacterium, assembly GCA_013003465.1. Taxonomy (GTDB): domain Bacteria; phylum Bacteroidota; class Rhodothermia; order Rhodothermales; family Rubricoccaceae; genus JABDIZ01. Next base: position 3,315 of record JABDIZ010000042.1, on the reverse strand, counting down.
CGTCGTCCTGTAACGTTTGCTTCGGGCCTTGGCGACTGGGGTTGGTGCTGGCACCTCGTCCAGAAAGACCTCACGAGCGTGGGGCTGGTCATGGGACCCAAGGAGGCCGCCAAGTTCAAGGCCGGAGGCGGGTCGCTTGAAGAGCGTTTCGCGCGGGGCGTCGCACGGGTGCCCGTTACGTCGAAGCTGCTCGAAGCGGGCGCGCTCGCGCCGGACTCGGTGCGCGCCATCCGCGACTTCGCCTACCGCCCGACACAGCTCTGTGGAGACGGCTGGTACCTCGCCGGTGATGCCTCGGCGTTCGTCGATCCAATCAACTCGGCAGGGGTGGCCGTCTCCTTCTACACCGGCTACCTCGCGGCCTGGTCCGTGGCGGCCTCGCTGGAGAAGCCAGAGAGGGCTGAGTACTACCGCACGCTCTTCGATTCGCTTGTCCGGCAGCGTCTCTCGCTCTACCGCATCTCGGCGCTCCCCGAAGGCGTCAATAGCTACGCCGAGGAGGATTATCCGCTGGCGTTGCAGGCCGCGCAGTTCGAGAAGAACTCAGAGCAGGAGTTGCTGCTGGTACAGGTCTACCTTACGCACCGCCGCGAAAACCTACGGCGGCTCTACGAGATGGACAACCGTATCAAGTACGATCACACGGATCGCTATGACACGCTACCGCATCTCATCGGGCCTGACGGGAGCCCGTTCCACATCGATGAACCGGATGGGGTGATGGCTTAGCTCGCTGTCGTTCACCCACGAGGTGGTTCGGAGCCCCTTCTGCGCACGCAAGCGAGAGGGGGCTCTGTTTATGCCTTAGCTGTTGCTCCTTCATACAACCCCACCAGACCGTAGCCGCGTCGGACGTGACGCTGTGGTGCGAGTCCGTAGTCGGCCTCGTGCCCCAGCGCTAGCGCTCCGCAGATGAGGCTACGAGTTGCTGATGAGCTCCAAGCGAGGGCGTCCTTGGACCTCGCCCTCGCGCACGGCGAGCCCCTGATCGGCAGCGAATGCGTCGAAAGCCTCACGACAGGTGGGTGCGGAGCCGGAGAAGTGCACCCGGAGCCCCCGATCCACGTCCTCTCCGAGTGCGACTGCTGCCCCCAACTCCATCCGTTCGCTGAGTTCGTTGGCGACCTCAGCGAGCAGCCGGTTGGGAATCTGTAGCTCGCAGCGCGTAGAGGCGCCGTTCTCTCCGTCGATGACCTGGAGGGTGATCGGGTCCTGGGGGCAGCCGACGAGGGCTAGGGCGAAAACGAGCAAAAGGGCGGAAACCGTACGCATCACATCGAGGGGAAGAAAGCACGCGCTACCCCTTCATACACCGAAAGGCGCGGGGCCGGGTCATGCGTCAGAGCGCGGCATGGATGGCTTCGACAAACCCATCAACGGCGCCCGGAGTCTGGCGCAGGTACGTTGACGGGATGGAAGGATGCCACTCTGCTCTTACTGTTCCAGTTTCTCCCGCTTCTCCGCATAAACAAAGGCCGCGAACCCAGTGATATCCCAGAAGTCACTGCCGCTGAGTCCGCGACGCAGCAGGTATTTCGCGGGCACCACGACCGGGAAGAGCATGATGCGTAGCCAGTCCCGACGCGGTCCCGCCCGCACAATTCGAAACCCCTCTTCCAAGAGCACATTGGCTATTTCGCGCGGGCTGTAGACGCGGACATGCGTCTCGTCGTCACAGAAGTGCAGGGTGCCGCGCATAGAGGGTAGGTTGAGTGACCGCTCGGACGGGAATTCCACATACACCTTGCCACCCGGCTTCACCTTGGCCGCGATTCCGCGGAGCACATCGAGACCGTTCGGGAGGTGCTCGATCACATGCGAGAATGTCGCGATGTCGAAGGTGGCGTCAGGCAACGGGTCGAGCGCATCGTGCTCCAGGTCGAGCTCATAGAAGGTTTCCATGGCCGCCTGATCGGAGGCATCGGTGTCATAATCCGAGTTCGGGCGGTCGATGCCGTGGTAACGCCAGTGTGGAAACCAACGCTTGGTGTAGGTCGGCGAGTGGCTCCCGCATCCCACATCGAGGTAATCGATCACACGCTCCCCATACTCCTGCTTGAAGAGCTTGAAGCGAAACGGCGGAAACGGATTGCGCATCGAGAAGGGATAGAGGCCGGAAGCCAGCAGGGTGTGGGCCCGCCGCGAGAGGTGGTTACGACGTGATCGCCTCGCCGGACACGGCCTCATCGAAGCGGACACCCACGAGGCGGCTCACGCCCGCCTCGGGCATCGTGATGCCATACATCCGGTCGGCGGCCTCCATCGTCAACTTGTTGTGTGTGACGAGGATAAACTGCGTCGAGTCCACGAAGGCGCGGATGAGGTCCATGAACCGCGCGATGTTGGCATCGTCGAGCGGCGCGTCCACCTCGTCGAGGATGCAGAAGGGCGAGGGCTTGACGAGGTAGATGGCGAAGAGCAGCGCGATGGCCGTCAGCGTTTTCTCACCGCCGGAGAGCTGGTTGATGGTGCTCGGCTTCTTGCCCTTGGGCCGCGCCGTGATCTCGACGGGCGCTTCGAGCGGGTCGTCTCCGCTGAGAATCAGGTCGGCGGTAGCGTTCTCGCCGAAGAGATCGGCGAAGAGGCGCTGGAAGGCCGCGCGCACGGCCTCGAAGGTCTCACTGAAGCGCCGCGAGGCCGTTGTGTTGATCTCTTCGATAGTGTCGAGGAGGGATTGCTCGGCGGCTTGGAGGTCGGCCTGCTGGCTCTTGAGGAAGGTGAGGCGTTCCTGCTCTTCCTCGTAGCTCTCCAGCGCGAGCGCGTTGACGGCGCCAAGCGTGCGGATCTGCTCGCGGAGGCGCGGAATCTCAGCCCGAGCCGCGGCCGAATCGAACGTGTCATCCCCGCCCACGGCCTCGGGTAGGCGCGCAGCGGCGGCTTCGAGCGTCAACCCGTGTTCGTCTTCGAGGCGCTCGGCAATGGCGTCCTGTCGCGTGATGATTTCCGTGAGGCGGAGGTCGGCGGCGTTCTGGCGCTGGAGCGCCTCCTCGCGCTGGTGGCGGATGCCCCGCAGCGTTTTCTCGGTGTCGGCGATGAGCGCGCGTGCTTCGAGGACACGCTGCTCCGCTTCAGTCACAGTGCGCTGCAATTCGTCGGTGCCCGTGCGCTCGCTATCGAGGCGCGCGGCGAGCGCGGTTTCGGTCGCCTCGCTCTCGGCGATGGAGCCGCGCAGCCGGTCGCCTTCCTCCGAGCGGGCGATGGCACGGCGATCCAGTTCCTTGAGGTTGGTCGCGATGCGGTCGAGGTCGCGGCGGAGGCCATCGGCGGCGTTGGTGGCGCGAATGAGCGCGAGGCGCGTTTCGGTGTATGCCGTCT
>JABDIZ010000021.1 GCA_013003465.1 Rhodothermaceae bacterium | reverse complement strand
GCGAGGTTGCCCTCCTGGTAGTGGACGACGAACGGCTGGATGTTGGCCGGGTTTGTGGACGAGCCGCTCGTGGAATAGCGCGTGTGCCCGATGGCGCTCTCGCCGAGCAGCGTCGTCTCGAACAGCTTCGGCTCATCGAACACCTTGAGGACGAGGCCGAAGTCTTTGTGGTGCGGCATCGTGGGACGGCCCTTCGCTTCGTCGAAGGTGGCCGTAACGATGCCGGCCGACTCCTGCCCGCGGTGCTGGAGCGCGTGCAGGCCGAAGTAGGTCAGCCGCGCCGCCTCAGGATGGTTGAAGATGCCGACGATGCCGCAGTGGTCGCGCGCTTTGTCCATGCCGCTAGGCGGGTTGGGGGAAAGAGGGCAGGGTACAGAGGAAACGAGAGAAGGTGCCCGGTGCGTCAAACTTTCAATACGACGACAGACCGCGGACCGCCGCAGGGCCTGAATCGAGCGGAGTAGGAACCCCTGAACCTCTCAACCCTGAACCCCTAAAGCAATACGACGCCCACGGCGAGGAGCACGCCCACGGCATCGGCTACGAGGTCGCGCGTGGAGAAGTGGGGATGGAGGGGCCGCTGACTGTCCATCACCTCCTTCGCGAGCCCAAGCGTCAGGGCGGAGCCGATGGCGAACGGTAGCGCCTCGCCGTTGCTTGCACCGGCTTTGTCGGTCAGCACGTACTGCGCGGAGAGGGTGAGGAGAAACGAACCGCCCGCATGAAGCGCCTTGTCGCGGCCGAGCCAGGGATCGGGTGGCCGAGGCGTTTCGGTCGTATCGAGGGCGAGCGGCAGGCGGTCGTAGCCCGGCCACGTCCAGGCCTCGATCCGGGCGGGCTGCGCCTGGGCCGAGGTGACGGCCAGGAGCACGAGGCCCATCCACCCGAATGCCCGTCTTCGCATCGCCATCAGGTGTCGGGCATCAAGTCCTGGTAGGGCGCCGGGCTCTCGCCGCCGAGCAGCTTGCCCATCGCAAACCCGGCGCCGCCGAACAGGATGGTCGCGGCAACGATCAGGATAAAGATGCCGGAGGCCGGGAAGCCCGCGTAGCGCACCGAGACGTTCTGCGAGACGGTCGCCTCGCCCGAGGTCGCCTGGATGGTGGCGACGCCCGCGCGGCTCGGCGTCCACACGAACGACGAGCCTGCCGCATCGAGCGCGACCGTATCGGGGATGGCGCTGTTGGGCCGCCAGACGACCTTCACGGCGTCGGCCGGTTCGTCGAGCGTGATGCGGACCGGGCGCCCCTGAATCGGGAACTCGGGGGCTTCGTCCTCGGCCGCCACAGGCAGCGGCTCAAAGGTGATTTGCGCGGTCGCGGAAGGGGCGGCCAGGCCGAGCGCCAGCAGCACGAACAGAAAACGCAGCATGGTTAGGCCTCCGCCGGGACGTTGTGAGGGGTGCTCTCGTGCATCGGCCGGTTCGTCAGGAAAATGGACGTGGCAATCGTGGCGACGATCCAGAAGATCGGAATCACGACCGGCAGCCACTCGAAGCCGTTGATGGTATACGCTTCGCCGTAGAGTCCGCCCGTCAGGTCAGCGAGGAGCGTGAAGAAGATCACCACGCCAAGGATGATCGGGATGACGAACTTGATCAGCACGTCGAACCACGGGCCGAGTGAGAACTTGGAGTGCTCGTTGACGAACTGCCGCAGGTTGGCCGCGCCGAGCACCCAGCCGATGAGCAGGCATTCCATGAATCCGCCTACGAGCAGGCTGTAGCGGAAGACCCAGTGGTCGAGGATGTCGAGCAGTGTCAGGCCGAGCGTGCCGTCGCCCGTCAGGTCGGGGTCCACGACGAAGGGGAGGGCGAAGGCGAGCGAGCCGATGATGCCGGGCACCATCACGAACGTGAGCGCCTTCGCGCGCGAGATGCCCAGCTTGTCCTTCAGCGGTGCCGCCACCCCCTCCACCAGCGAGACGGCGCTCGTCAGCCCCGCGATCACGAGCAGGAAGAAGAAGAACACGCCGAAGCCCTTCACCCAGAACGGGAAGTTGGCTATGCCCTGCGGGATGACGAAGAACGAGAGCGAGAGCGTCGTGCCCGCCGGATTGAGCGCGAACACGAACAGCATCGAGAAGATGGCCACGCCCGCGATGTACTCGAAGCCGCAGTTGAGGAAGCTGACCAGCATCGAGTTGTTGATCTGGTCGGCGTCTTTCGGCAGGTAGCTCGCGTAGGCCGTCATGGTGCCGAGGCCGAGCGAGAGCGAGAAGAACATCTGCGCGAAGGCGCCCTGCCACACGTTCACGTCCAGGATTCCGTCGAGGTTGGGCGTGAAGAGGTAGAGCACCCCGTCGATGCCGCCGGGGAGCGTCAGGCCGCGCACGATCAGCACGATCATGAAGAGCCACATCAGCGGCACAAAGACCCGCACGGCTTTCTCAATCGTCGCGGTGCCACGCCAGAGGATCAGGATGGTCATCGCCCAGATCGCCACGACGGCCAGCAGCGGCCACGGCGTCGCGATCATACCGAAGAAATAGACCGTCGCGTTCGGGCCGGCTGTCGGCTCGGTCATCCCGGTGAACGGCGCTACGGCCGGATCGGTCAGCAGCCCGCCAAACGCCCCGAAGAGCATCGAGAGCGCCCAGCCGAGGATGGTGATGTAGTACATCGTGATGAACAGCGCACTCGAGGTGGTCCACCAGCCGACGTACTCGCCCCGTTTGCCCACCAGCTTGCGGAGCGCAACGGGGAACGACTGGCCGGTCAGCGTGCCCAGCGAAAACTCGACGATCATCACCGGGATGCCGAGCACGAACAGCGCGATGAAGTAGGGCAGGTAGAACGCGCCGCCGCCGTACTGGTAGGCGTTCGAGGCGAAGAAGACAATGTTGCCCAGCCCGATGGCTGAGCCGGAAGCGGCGAGGATGAACCCCAGCTTCGACTTCCAGGCGCCTCGTTCGGCATCCACAGTCGACGAAGCGTCGGGAGGGAGGGGGGTGTCGGCCACGGCGGTGTGGGATGGTGAGCGAAAATGAAGCCGCGATGAAGTGCTGCGAAGCTACAACACGGCATGGGAACGGTCGCAGAAACCGAGGCTAGTCCCCAGTAGCTGGGTCGAGTGAACGGAGGCCGAGCGCATCGAGCACGGCGTGGAGAATGCCGAGGCGGGCGCGGCGCATGTCGAAGTCCGGGCCGTTCGGGGTCACGTTGAGCGCATAGACGTGCGCCCCGTCGCCGTGCTCGATCCAGCCTACCAGCCAGCCGATCTCATCCGAGCGGTCGTCCTCGGTCCAGGTCCAGCCGGTTTTGCCGTAGAGCGTGTACGCGTCCGTGTCTTCGAGGACCATGATCCCACGGACATCGGCCTGTACCTCGGGGCGGAAGGCCAGCGCGCCCTGACGAAGCTGATCGAGGTACGCCACCTGTTCGTTCGCCGAGATTTTCAACGGCTCGCCCAGCCAGAAGGCGTCGATGGAGTCGCCGAGGGCGTTGTTGCCATACGGCTCGCGAGCGAACGCCGCATCGTATCGGTCTCGCCCGATCTCGCGGGCGAGCTCCTGGTAGAGCCAGAGCGTCGAGTTGCGCATCGCCAAGCGCATCGAATGGTCTTGGTCCCACGCGCCGCCGCGCTCGACGCCGTCCCACGCGTACACCGTGTCCACGTTGGGCACCACGCCCGTTTCCAGGGCGACGAGGCTGTTGTAGACCTTGAACGAGGACGCAGGAGCGAACCGCTCATCCGCCCGGTCGGGGTTGGTGCGCTGCGTCTGGCCTGTCGCTGCGTCGTAGACCACGATGGTGCCCACCGCCTGTTCTGCCTCGAAGAAGCGCGCCCAGTCTGTCCGCACGGTGTCCGTCGCGACTAGCGGCGCTTCGGGGGCCTCCGGCGCCGAGGGGTCAGGGGGCGGTTGCTCCGCGCATCCGAAGACAAGAAAGGCGAGGGCGAGGACGGGCAGGCGCACGGGCAATATCGGCTAGATGCGAAAAAGATAGCACTAGTTGGGCTGTTGGCATGTGCATCTGTTGCGAGACCCGAGCAGCTTGCCCCGTGCCTACTCCTCTTCCTTGGGCTCCGGCTCCGGCAGCACCGTCACCAGCACCTGCTTGATGCGGTTCTGATCGATCTCCTCCACGCGGAGGCGCAGCCGCCCGTGCGTGACCTCGTCGCCGGGCTGCGGGACCTCGCCGGTGAGGTGGAAGATGAGCCCGCCGAGTGTTTCAAAGTCGAACTCGTCCGTCGCCAACGCGGTGTCGATTTCGTCGGCGAGGTCGTCGAGGTCGATGCGGGCGTCGGCGCGCCAGGCGTCCGGCGCCACCGGATGGACGAGCGATTCCTCCGGCTCGTCCAACTCGTCGCGGATTTCGCCGACGACCTCTTCGAGCAAGTCTTCGAGGGTGACGAGGCCCGCCGTGCCGCCGTACTCGTCCACGACAATTGCCATGTGCGTGTTGTGCTCCTGGAAGTCGGTCAGCATGTCGTCGAGCGTCTTCGAGACGGGGACGAAGCGCGGTTGCCGTGCGAGGGCCTCCCAGACAGGGGCGTCGGCCAGTCCGTTGCCCAGGTAGGGCAGCAGGTCCTTCGCATAGACCACGCCGAGGATGTGGTCGAGGTGATCGCGGTAGAGAGGGACGCGCGAGTGGCCGCACTTGCGGATGAGCGCCAGGGCTTCCTCCAGCGTGGCCGTCTCGGGCAGCGCAATCATGTCCACGCGGCTAACCATGACTTCCCGTACCATCGTCTCGCCGAACTCCAGAATCGAGTGGATCAGGGCGCGTTCGTCCTCTTCGAGGGTGCCGTGGGCCTCGCCCACGTCGGCCATTGTTTTGATGTCTTCCGTCGAGAGTCGTTCGGCGGGGCGGTGCAGGTGCGTTTGCAGCCAGAGCATGGCTTGCGCCAGCACCTTCGAAATCGGGTAGAGCAGCCGCGCGAGCGGATAGAGGAGGAGGGAGGCCTGCCGGGCAAAGGCAATGGGTTGCCGGGCGGCCGTCACCTTGGGCGTGATCTCGCTCACCACCAGCAGCACGAACGTCAGCACGACCACGTTGAGGACGAGGAGCACGATCTCGCTCCAGCCGAGTGCCTCCGCCGCTTCCAAGGTCAGCACCGACGCCAGGATGGCCGCGCCCACATTGACGACGGTGTTGAGCATCAGGATCGAAATCAAGAGCGAGCGGGGCCGCTCCAGCAACCACAGCACGCGCTGCGTAGCGCGCTGCGTGTCATCGGCCAATTCCTCTCGCTCCGCGGCCGAAATGGAGAACAGCGCCACCTCCGAGCCCGAGAAGAGGGCCGAGAGTGCCAGCAGCAGCACGAACACGCCGAGGCGGAAAGCCAGCTCGACCGGGCCGAGAAGGGCCAGCGGGAGCACATCCGCGAGGAGTCCTACAAGGCCCAGTAGGGCCGAGATAGAGGCAGGGTCAGGGTCCAACAGAGGACGGGGTGGGCTCGACGCACGCGATGCCGTGAATATACGCAGGCGGGCGGCTCAACTGACGGAAAGCAACGCGGGGCGGCAACCCGATGGTCGCCGCCCCGCAGGAGTGGGGAGTGTTGCCGTTAGAACGGCAGGTCGTCGTCCGGTGTGAACGACAGGTCATTCCCTCCGGCCGCCTGCGCGGCGGGCTGGCGCTGCTGCTGCGGGCGTTGCTGGCGCTGAGGCCGCGGCGATTGATCGTAGTCGCCTCCACCCCCGCTGCCTTCACCGGGGCCGCCGAGCATCTGCATCTCGCGGGCCTTGATCTCGGTCGTGTACTTCGTGTTGCCGTCCTGGTCTTCCCACTGACGGGTCTGGAGCGACCCCTCGATGTAGACTTGGCGGCCCTTCTTGAGGTACTCGGCGCAGATCTCGGCCAAGCGATCCCACGTCACGATGCGATGCCACTCGGTCTTCTCGACCAGGTTGCCGTCGCGGTCCTTGTAGGACTCGTTCGTGGCGAGGTTGAAGTTGCAGACGGCCGTGCCGCTGCCGGTGTAGCGCAGTTCAGGGTCCGCGCCGAGGTTACCGATGAGGATGACCTTGTTAACTCCTCGTGCCATGATGGCCTCCGTAGGGTTAAGTACATGAATCCGCCGATCGCGCTCGGAGGCGAGCCGTCGGCTGTCCGTGGAGCAGTATAGACACGCTGTCTGAGCGGAATGCAACCGCTCCGAGGAAAAAAGTACGGGAGGGGGGTGTCAAGGGCGCGTCACACGGTTGGAGCCTGCGCGTAGCTTCGCGTTCCTACGCTCCCGTCCCTCACGCCTGTCGCTGTGAACATCGCTGCCCTCGGCCTCACCGCCTCCGACCGTGCTGCCGCGCACGCCGACCTCTACGCCGACTTCGTCGCCATCGTGCGCCGCCTCCGCCGCGACTGCCCCTGGGATCGCGAGCAGACGCACGATTCGGTCAAGCAACTGACCATCGAGGAAGCCTTCGAACTCGTCCACGCCATCGACGAAGGCGATGCCGACGCGATGAAGAAAGAGCTCGGCGATCTGTTTCTGCACGTGCTCTTCCACGCGCACATCGCCGAGACCGAAGGCACCTTCACCATCGCCGATGTGATGGAGGCCGAGATGGCGAAGCTGGTGCGCCGCCACCCCCACGTCTTTGGCGAAACGGTGGTGAGCGGGACGGGTGAGGTCTTGCAGAACTGGGAGGCCATCAAGCGCGCCGAACGCGAAGCGGAGGGGCACACGGCAAAGACGTCAACGCTGGACGGGGTGCCCGAGGCGTTGCCTGCGCTGCTCCGCGCTGAGCGTGTGCAGGAGAAGGCCGCCGCCGTCGGCTTCGACTTCCCCGAGGCCGAGGGCGCGTGGGCCAAGGTGGACGAAGAAATCAGCGAGTTGCGGCGCCTGACCACAGCCGGATCCGACGCGGACGCCCTCGAGGACGAGTTCGGCGATGTGCTCTTCGCCCTGGTCAACTATGCGCGGTTCGTGGGCGTCGTGCCCGAGAACGCGCTACGGCGGACGGTGGGCAAGTTCACACGCCGTTTCCAGCACATCGAAGCACGGCTAGCGGCGGACGGGCGCACGCCGGACAGCGCCTCGCTGGAGGAGATGGACGCGCTCTGGGACGAGGCGAAGGCCGAGGAGGTCACTCGGTTGTGATACGGATCGCCTCGCTCGTTTCGGGTTGCGCCCGGACGATCTCCCTCGCCCGCTCGGCGAGGGCCAGGATCGTCAGCGCCGGGTTGGGGCCGAGCGTGACAGGGATGATCGAGCCGTCGAGCACGAGGAGATCATAGCCGAAGACATGGCCCGCATGATCCACTGCGCCCGTTTCAGGACGGTCGCCCATGGGCACGCCGCCGAGGTTGTGTGGCACCTCAATGCGTTTCAGCCCCTTCGCAATAAAATTGGGTACGTAACGCATGCTCACTGCTTTCGCAATCCAGCGGCCGAGTTGGTCGAGGTTGGCTCGTCATTCAGCGACCGGTGGTGCGGCGGTGGTCGGATGGAGCACCGGCCCGTACATCGCTCCAACGATGGCGCCAAACATCAGGTGCAGTAGTACGAAGGCCATGATTCCCATTGCGCCGAGGTTGGCCATGAAGTAGCCGGGGCCACCCATCTGCTCCGGGACGAGCGGATGCATTACCGGGAGGATAGCGCCCATGAACACACCCGCGATCACGATGTGGGCCAGCGAAACGAGGGCGCCTGTGGCAGCACCCGCCTTGTGCATCACGTTCTCGAAGGCCCACGCGTAGGCGAGGGCGATCAAGCCAGAGATCATCAGGTGCATGAGGAGGCCAACGATCCAGGCGATCTGGCCAGGGCTGCGGAACATCGTGCCGAGCATGAGTTCGAGCCTGACATTCATGCCCATCACTTCTCGAGCGAGGAACATGAGGGCGCTCATGGCAGCTCCGCCGACGACGCCCGCGAGAAAAGCCTTTCCTGCTTTCATGGGAGATAGAGAGGTGGGTGAGGGAAGTGCACGCGCCCATCGTACACCGCCGGGCCCCAGTGGTACGGTTAGGGACAAGCGAGGGTCCATCGCCAGGGCGGCGATGAGAGCGGAGTAGGCTCGCACCCCGGCCCAGGTCTGGCTGGTCATGCAGGGATCGGCGGCCTACTTGCTTTGGAGTGCGCTGCTTTCTACTCTATTAGCAGCATTAACAGGTAGTTCCATGTCGTTACTCGCTCGCCTTCGTCGCCGCGCCTCCTCCAGTCTGTCGCATGCCTCTGGGCGCCGCGCGTTTTTCCGCCGCCTGAGTGGGCTGTCCCTTGGTGCCCTCGGGGCGGGTCTACTCACTACGGACCAGGTCTGGGCTGCCGTGGAAGCACGCGCCAATCAGTTTGGCATTATCCCCGGGACCCTCGTGGATGCCACCGGCCGACCGCTTCGCCGCGCACCATCCGTACAAGAGCCCTTGCTTGCCGAGATCATGCTCTTCGCTGGCAACTTTGCGCCGCGCGGCTGGGCTTTTTGTGACGGCCAACTGCTAGCCATCTCGCAGTACACGGCGCTGTTCTCGATCCTCGGTACGACCTACGGTGGCGATGGGCGCACGACGTTCGGGCTACCCGATCTGCGGGGCCGCGTTCCCATCGGGCCGGGTACCGGACCTGGGCTCTCGAATCGCCCCTTGGGTGCACGGGGCGGGGCCGAGCAGGTCACGCTTTCGGTGACGCAACTGGCCTCGCATGCGCACATTACGCAGAAATCGAGCGATGAGCCCGCAGGTGCGGGCACAGGGAACTATCCGCTCCAACGCGTGCTCGACGATGACTTGGTAGTACCAGGAGCCACTACGGATACGACGGGCGGTGGGCAGCCACACGAGAACATGCCCCCTTTCCTGGCGGTGTACTACTGCATCGCACTGCAAGGCATCTTCCCCTCCCGGAATTAACAGTCGCTCGCAGACACTGGGTTCAAAGACATGGTGACCATCGGCCTATCTGTCGCTAGTCTCTATGCGTACCGGTAGGGGGGCCTAGAAGAATCAGTCGGCCGTATTCTGTGGTGCTGCTTTTCCCTCGTGTATGCCTCACATTCCCTTACCCCAAGGAGCACCCGGCATCGTCGGGCCGATGCTCGCCCACCCCCGGACCGGTCGGCACATCGCCGGGCTGGCCGAGGCGGTGCTGCGAGGCCCCTCCTCGCTGACCCGCGTGGAGCGCGAGCTGATCGCCACGTACGTCTCCTGCGGCAACGACTGTACGTTCTGCACCAACCTGCACGCGGAAGTGGCGCGTCACCTGATGGGGGAGGACCGCGACCGCCTCGCGGACGTGCTCCTGGCCGTACAGCAGCGGTCTCTCGAGAGTGTCGAGATCGACGCCAAGCTGCGGGCGCTGCTCACGATTGCCGAAAAGGTCCGGGAGAATGGTCACCTCGTCGCGGAGGACGATATCGCCCAGGCGCGCGAGGCCGGGGCCGACGATCAGGCTATTCACGACACGGTGCTGATCGCCGCCCTGTTCTCGATGATCAACCGCTACGTGGATGGCCTGGCCGCCGTCACACCGACTGATCCGGCCGTCTACGCGCAGGCTGGGGCCGCGCTCGCCAATGGAGGTTTCACGGAGCGCATTCGATGGGATGCATCAGACGATGCATAGGCAACGTGGTCGGCAGTTAGGAGCGTGTTCGTAATGACGTGATACTCTTGTGAGTAGCGCGTGAGAGGGGCGTGATGGTTAGGTAGGCAAACGGCGGGATGTTAAGGCCCCGCCAGACAGGGTGTCCGTTGCGAAAGGCGGCGTTCATACCGACTCGGCGATTCTTATTCACGCCTAACCCGTCTAAACCCCTCATTCTATGCGACTCACGCTCGCTCTTATCGCCGTATGCGGCCTTGGCCTCGTCGGCTGCGACAGCAATGAAACCGACACGCCGCGCACTTTCCTCATCACCATCGAGAACCCGGCTTCCGCTCCCGATGCTAACGGGGCCCCCAACGTACTCTCGCCCGGGGCCTGGGCCGTCCACACCAGTGCCATCGAGTTCTTCACCGAAGGGGCCGCTGCCGGTGCGGGCATCGAAGGCATCGCCGAGGACGGCGACCCCACAGCCATGGTGGCTGCACTCGCAGGAGTCAGCGACGTGCTGTCCTCCGGCGCCTTCGATACACCCGTTGGCGCCACCGACCCCGGCCCGATCACGCCGGGCGGGGCCTACAGCTTCACCGTCACGGCCAGCCCCGGCGACCGCCTCTCGCTCGCCACGATGTACGTGCAATCCAACGACCTCTTCCTCGCCTTCGACCCGGAGGGGATCGCGCTTTTCAACGGCAGCGACCCCGTCTCCGGCGACCTGAGCGCACGGATGGCGCTTTGGGATGCCGGAACCGAAGTCAACGAGGAGCCGGGCACCGGTCCGAATCAGGCGCCGCGCCAGGCCGGTCCGAATACCGGCACCGATGAAAACGGCGTCATCCAGGACATCGGGTCAGTCAACGACGGCTACACCTACCCCGCGCCGATCCAGGCCGTTCGGATCACGATTGATCCGCAGTAACCCGAAGCAGGAGTCTGCTCAGGTATACCGCACGCGCGGAGGGGTATCCCTCCGCGCGTGTCGTTCTTTATGGGGTTTAGGAAGAGAAGCGAAGGTCGTCGCGATGGGCGTTCAGTTAACTTGGTCGTCCAGCAAAACTCCTAAAACGCTCATGCAGATCGACGCGCCTGCCGCTCCCATCCGCGCTCCGCGCGGCACTACGCTCTCGTGCAAGGGCTGGCATCAGGAAGCCGCCCTCCGGATGCTCATGAACAACCTCGACCCGGCCGTCGCCGAGCGGCCCGAGGAGTTGATCGTCTACGGCGGCGGCGGGAAGGCGGCGCGCACCTGGGAGGCGTATCACACAATCGTCGAGACGCTGCGGCGGCTGGAGAACGACGAGACGCTGCTCGTGCAATCGGGCAAGCCCGTCGGCGTCTTCCGCACGCACGAAGAGGCCCCGCGCGTGCTCATCGCCAACGCGCATCTCGTGCCCAAATGGGCGACCATCGACGAGTTCCGCCGCCTCGACGCCCTGGGCCTCACGATGTATGGCCAGATGACCGCAGGCTCGTGGATCTACATCGGCACGCAGGGCATCTTGCAGGGGACCTACGAGACCTTCGCTGAGTGCGCGCGCCAGCACTTCGGGGGTACGCTCGAAGGCCAACTCGTGGTGACGGCGGGCCTCGGCGGGATGGGCGGCGCGCAGCCGCTCGCGGCCACCATGAACGGCGCGGCTTTCCTCGGCATCGAGGTAGACCCCGAGCGCATCCGGCGGCGCGTGGAAACCGGCTACTGCGACCGCATGGAAACCGACCTCGATGCGGCGCTCGGCGCCGTGCTCGACGCGAAGGCCAAGGGGGAAGCGCTCTCGGTCGGGCTTGTCGGCAACGTGGCTGACGTGCTGCCTGAACTCGTTCGTCGCGACGTAGTGCCCGATGTGCTGACGGATCAGACGAGTGCGCACGACCTCCGCCTCGGGTACATCCCGGCGGGGTTCTCGCTTCAGGAAGCCGACCTGCTCCGCGAGCGCGACCCCACCGCCTACGAAGAGGCCGTCCTCGACTCGATGCAGACGCATATCCAGGCGATGCTCGACCTGCAGGCCGCTGGGGCCGTCACCTTCGACTACGGCAATAACCTGCGCGGGCAGGTCGCCGACCGACGCGGCATGACCGAGGCGTTCGATTTCAGCGGCTTCGTGCCGCTCTTCATCCGCCCACTCTTCTGCAAAGGCTCCGGGCCGTTCCGCTGGGCCGCGCTCTCCGGCAATCCCGCCGACATCGCCGTCACCGACGATGCCATCCTCGAACTGTTTCCCGAGAAGGAAGCGCTGGCGCGGTGGATTCGGATGGCCCGCGAGAAGGTGCATTTCCAGGGGCTCCCGGCCCGCATCTGCTGGCTCGAATACGGTGAGCGTGCCGAGGCCGGAGCGAAGTTCAACTGGCTCGTCAAGACGGGCAAGGTCGAGGCGCCCCTCGTTATCGGGCGCGACCATCTCGACACGGGCTCGGTGGCCTCGCCCAATCGCGAGACCGAGGGCATGGCTGATGGCTCCGACGCCATCGCCGACTGGCCACTCCTCAATGCACTCCTGAACACGGCCTGCGGCGCGTCGTGGGTGAGCCTCCATCACGGTGGCGGCGTGGGCATCGGCTACTCCATTCACAGCGGCATGGTCTGCGTCGCCGACGGCACCGAGCAGGCGGATCAGCGTCTCCAGCGTGTCCTCACGGCCGACCCGGGCACCGGTGTCATGCGCCACGCCGACGCGGGCTACGACCTCGCCATGGAGACGGCCGCCGAACGGGGCGTGGATCTGCCGATGATCAACGGCTGACGGCTATGGAATCCATCCGTCCGTTGCCTTCGCTTACCCTGGAGCAGCTCGACGCTGGTTTGGGGGATCGCCTCAAAGCCTTGCGCGCAAAACGCGACGAAGTAAGAGAATCCAGGCAGTTAGTTGAAGCATCACTTGAGAATGGTGGAGCACACTACGGGGTCAACACTGGCTTCGGGGCTCTGGCTCGGCAGCGCATCGACCGGGCCGATGTGGAGCAGTTGCAGGTCAACCTGCTCCGCTCGCACGCAGTAGGCGTGGGGCCGCCCGTGCCGAAGGGCATCACGCGGCGGATGCTGCAGCTCAAGATTCACACCCTGGGCCTCGGCTACTCGGGTGTGTCGGAGGAGGCCTTCGAACGCCTACTCGTCATGGCCGAGCGCGACCTGATCCCCGTGGTTCCGACGCGCGGCAGCCTCGGCGCCTCGGGCGATCTGGCCCCGCTGGCGCACCTCGCCCTCCCGCTCCTCGGCGAAGGCGAACTGTGGAGCGACGGCACGCCCATGCCTGCTGCGGAGGTGTTGGCCCGCCACGACCTGCAGCCAATTACCCTCCACGCCAAGGACGGCCTCGCGCTCATCAACGGGACGCAGTTCATGGCCGCCTACGGCTGCGAGATCGTTCGGCGCGCCAAGACGCTCGCCACGACGGCCGACGTGGTCGCAGCGATGACGCTGGAGGCGTGCCGGGGCTCGCTCCGTCCGTTCGATGTCCGCGTCCACGCGGTACGCGCGCATCCGGGGCACGGCGCCGTCGCCGCGAATGTGCGGAGCCTCCTTGACGGCTCTGACATCCTAGCATCCCACGCGCACTGCGGCAAGGTGCAGGACCCCTACTCGGTCCGCTGCGTGCCGCAGGTCCACGGGGCCAGCCGCGACGCCCTCACGCACATGGCACAGGTCGTCGAGACGGAGGTCAACAGTGTGACCGATAACCCGCTCGTCTTTGCCGATGACGAGGGACAGCCGGACCTGATCTCGGCGGGCAACTTCCATGGGCAGCCGCTCGCGCTCGCCTTCGACTACGCCGCGATTGCCCTCGCTGAATGGGCGTCCATCTCCGAGCGCCGCACATACCTGCTGCTGGATGGCTACGATGGCTTGCCGCCGTTTCTCATCGCGGAGTCCGGGTTGCAGTCGGGGCTGATGATTCCGCAGTACACGGCGGCGGCGCTCGTCTCCGAGAACAAGACGCTCGCGCACCCGGCCTCGGTAGACTCGATCCCGTCGAGCAAGGGGCAGGAGGACCACGTTTCGATGGGCGCGTGGGGTGCCCTCAAGGGGCTGCAGGTGCTGGAGAACGCCGAGCGGGTGCTCGCCATCGAACTGCTCTGCGCCGCACAGGCCCTCGACTTTCGTCGGCCGCTCAAGGCTGGTCGGGGGGTCGAAGCCGCTCACGCGGCCGTTCGCACCCGCGTGCTCTTCCGTGAAAGCGACAGGTCCTTCACAGCAGACCTCACAGCCGTCACGGATCTGGTGCGCTCCGGTTCACTGGTCGAGGCCGTCGAGGCAGCGATTGGCCGCCTGCTCTGACTCGTCGTCCAGATCGGCCGTGCTTCCCCTGCATCCTCGTCCGAAGGAGATGCCACGGTGCCTCGAACCGTGGCATCCCTCGATGCGTCTGCCATGCCCCGCGACGGTGACGGCCCCATCGGCCTCCTCATGAACGAGGGCAGTGCCTAGCAGGTGCTCATCCCATCCGGCGAGCGGCGGTGTGTGGCAGAAGGCCTCGATCTGTTCTTCGAGGTAGCACGAGTCGCCCGCCTGGAAATGCGGGGCTCGAATGGAAGCGCTTCTTGATTAAGACTGTGTTCAGGAAGCGCTTCTATTGACGCACTGCGGCAACACCCGTCAATACGTTTCGTTGACCCGCCTTCTCACTCCGAAACCCCTCTTGGACTATGAAACCCTTCACTGAGAAACTCATCGAGATCATCGACCGCATCCTGTGGGCGAGCCGAATGGCATCGCTCACCTCTCCCACCTACTGGGGCCGTAGCATCCATGGCGACGAGACCTCGCCCTGGATTTCGTTCATCCGAGAGGAAGAAGGCTATACCCGCAGCGAGGAGGAGCCCTCCAGCGAGAGCAAGCCTTATCGCTACGCACACGCGTAGCCGTCCGTCTGTCAGGTGCGGGGCACGGACGGAGCTTCGAGGAGCGTCGTCCGTCTAGCGACTTCGCCGTATCGCCCATATCGTTGTCGTCTCCGTCGGCCCCCGCCTCAACCTCACGCATCCGAAGCTCGACCAGCAGCTCATCGGCATCGATCCCCTCGCGCGCTCGACTTCCCTGCGAGCGACGACGCCTTCTGCTGCCTCGGCATGGCACAGGGCAATCAGCGATACAGCACGCGGTGGAATCTGTGCAGCAGGAGCCAGACGCCTAATCCATTGACCACCAGTCCGATTAGGGCATAGACCAGCCAGGGCTCGCCGGATGCAGCCTGCCATGCCACCTTCATCGGCCAGTAGAGCGGGAGGAGGCCGAATGCCCACTGCCACGGTGTTGCGATGAACCACGCGACGAGCGGCAGGTCGGTCACGGCGCCGTAGAGCTTGGCGAGCGCGAACCCCGCCACCTTGTTTTCGGCGAAGCTGGCGAGGAAGAGCGCCATGATGGGCCCGCTGAAGGTGGCGAGCAACGAGGCCGCGAGAAGTGCCCCGAGCGGTAGGGGAGCCAGGTCCACGACGAAGTAGCCGAGCAGGGTAATGGGTAGGCTTGCCGCAATGGGCACGCCGAGGCGGTACGCCAGCAAGCTGTTCATCGGCACGGGCGTGGCCCGCATGGCGTCGAGGACGCCGTCGTCGCGTTCATCAATGAGCAGAAAGCCGACGATGAAGCCGACGAAGGCGGGCGTCATGATGAAGTAGCCACTCGCCAGCAGCGGGTAATAGGGTGTCAGGTCGAAGCCGTAGCGCTGGAGCAGCCAGCCCGCGAGGGCTGGAATGCCCCAACGCAGCGCGAAGGCGATGACGACAGGGAGGCCCATGGACCAGGCTAGGAGAGGATCACGGCGGATGTTGCGGAGGTCCACTGGGCCGAGCGTACGAATGAGGCCGAGCGCATTCATGTCAGGCCATTGAGGGGGCGATGAGGTGGACGAACCGGCGCCGTGCCCAGACGGAGAGGAGGCCAATCCAGGCAGCCGAGCCAAGCAGGCCATACGCAAATTGGCTCCATTCCAGCGGCATCCAACCGGCACGCATCAACACGAGCGGGGGTAGCACGGGATGCCACGCCAGCATCCATGGGGGCACGACCTCATAGTAGCCGAGCAGCGCCGCCGAGAGCGCGAGGATGATCACCACTGAGGGCATCAGGAAGGTATTGATCGAGTCGTAGCGCGCGATGACCACGAGGCCGAGCAGCACATGGATCGCCCCCAGCAGCGCCATCCCAAGCAGCAGCCAACCCCATTGCGCGTCCACTCCGAACACTGCCGCGACGATTACTGCATTCTCGGCCGTCCCCAGTGCGGCGAGCGAGAGCACCTTGGCGCCGAGGTATTCACTCGGACGAAGCGGCGAGACGACGAGCGCGCGCAGGGCGCCCTGGCTCTTTTCGAGCAGCACCAGCGCTGTCACAAAAAAGAACGCCGTCACCTGAAGGTTGACTGCGGTGAAGGCCGGGGCGATAGCCTCGGGGTTCGTCCGAAGTCCTGCTGGAAGCAGCCGCACCAGCACGATCCAGACGACCGCAACGACGGCCGTTAGCGTATAAAACTGGCCGCGTGCCTGAAGCACGGCCTCCCAGCGCAGCGCAGCGAGCAGGCGCCTCATTGCAACGCCCTCCCCGTCACCTGCACGAAGACATCTTCGAGCGTGGTTTCCAGCGTGTGGATGGTCTGAATGGGGCCGTTGCGCAACGCGGCGAGGAACGCCGGGTTGGTGCCGAGGCCATCGAGCGGGAAGTCGTGCCGCGTCGGCGTGTCCGGATCGCCGGTTTCAATGCGGACTGCGCGCTCGCCATACTGTCGCTTGAGCCTGCGCGGCTCGTCAACGAGTTGGATCTGGCCGTCCACGATGAACGCGACGCGGTCGCAGAGGTCATCGGCCACCACCATATCATGCGTGGTGAGAAAGACCGTGGCGCCGCGCTGCTGCTGCTGCCGGATGATGTCCTTGATACGCCGCGCGGTGACGGGGTCGAGGCCCGCCGTGGGCTCGTCGAGGAAGAGCAGGGTGGGGCGGTGAAGGAGTGCCCGCGCGAGGTTGAGCCGCAGCTTCATGCCCTTCGAGAACGCGCCCACGCGCTGATCCGCTGCGTCCCCGATCCCCACTGTTTCGAGGAGCACGTCGATGCCCTCCGTTTCGCCCGCATACAGCGAGCCGAAGTAGGTCAGGTTCTCGCGGGCGGTCAGCTTGCCGTAGTGATTGGGCAACTCGAACGAGACGCCGACGCGTTCGTAGTAGTCCGCGCCCCACGTGGCGAGGTCGCGATCGAAGACGGTCACTGCACCGGCGTAGCCGCGCAGAAGGCCCATCAGCACCTTCTGCGTCGTGCTCTTGCCCGAGCCGCTCGGTCCGAGGAAGCCGAAGATCTCGCCCGGCGCGATGGCGAAGGCGAGGTCGCGGATGGCCGGGGTCTCGGTGCCGGGGTACGTGTACGAGAGGGCGCGAACATCGAGCATGGCACGAAGCGTAAGGAAGCGGAGCATACGATACGGACGGGCGGCGTAGTTTCAGGCGGTATCATTCAACCTCCCCCGACCATGCGCGTGCTCTTTCTAGCCGTTCTCATTCTCGCCGCAGGCTGCGGCAGTTCCAGTCCCGCCCTGGTCCTCGAAGTCGGATCGACGACGACGCTCCGGGGCACCGTCGTTTCGGTGAATCTCGAACGGATGGCCGTGGACGGCGACGGCGTGATCACCATCGAAACGGAGGATGGGGCCACGGCGCGCGTCTTTGTGGCGGCCCGCATGAATCTGTGTGCTGCTGAAGGGCTTGACCTCGTGGGCGACCTCGTGCCTGGTGACCGTGTAGAGGCGCAGGGCCTCGTAGTGGGGGGGACGAACATCCGCCCATGCGACGGCGACGACCACTACCTCCGCCGCGCCGACGGATAACTCATGCCCGTATTGACGGACATCGCGCAGCTCGCCGTGTGTCCTGCGGAGGGCGCTCAGGGCGATCTCGGCCTCATCGCCAAGGCTGCGCTCGTGTGGGAAAGCGGTGCCGTTCTGTGGGTGGGGTCGGCCGCTGCGTTGCCTGCCGCCTACGCCGAATGGCCGCGCGAATCGGCAGGCGGACGGCTGGTGATGCCAGGGCTCATTGACTGCCACACGCACCTCGCCTTCGGCGGCTGGCGCGCGGACGAGTTCGAGCAGAAGCTCCTCGGGAGGTCCTACCTGGAGATCGCCCGACAGGGCGGTGGCATCGCCTCCACCGTCAAGGCCACGCGCGCTGCCTCCGAAGACGAGCTACACAGCCGCGCACGGTCTTCACTCGATGCGATGCTCCGCCTCGGCGTCACGACGGTTGAATGCAAGAGCGGCTACGGCCTCAATGTGGAGGACGAACTCAAGCAACTGCGCGTGTACCGCCGACTGGCCGAAGAAGGCCCGCAGCGCATCGTGCCGACGTGCCTCGGCGCGCACATCGTCCCGCCCGAGTGCAAAGAGAACCGCAAGAGCTACCTCCGCCTGCTCACCGACGAACTGATTCCGCAGGTCGCCGACGAAAGCTTGGCTCGCTTCTTCGACGTGTTCGTCGAGGACACGGCATTCTCGCGTGAGGAGGCGCGCACGATCCTGCACGTCGCGGCCACGCATGGCCTCCGCGCCAAGCTGCACGCCGATCAGCTCACCGACACCGGTGGCGGTGTGCTCGCTGCCGAGTTGGATGCGGCATCCGCCGATCATCTCGAGTGCATCAACGCCAATAGCATCCGGGCGATGGCTAAGGCCGGGATCGTGGCGGTTAGTCTACCCCTCGCCACGCTCTACCTCAATCAGGAGCCACTGCCGGCCCGTGCGCTCATCGACGCCGGTGTGCCCGTGGCCGTCGCCACCGACTTCAATCCGGGCAGCGCGCCGAGCTACGACCTGCACCTCGCGCTCTGGCTGGCCTGCACGCGCCAGCGCATGACGCCCGCCGAGGCGCTCAAGGGCGCCACGGCCTATGCCGCTCGCGCGCTCCTCCGCGACGATATCGGCTCGCTCGAACCGGGCAACAAGGCTGATTTCGTGGTCGTGGACGCGCCGAGTGTCAACCACTGGCTCTACCACTTTCATCCGGAGACCGTGGTGCGCACCGTCATCAGCGGCGAGACCGCGTGGAAGCGCGCACGAATACCCTAGCCCGTCACTCCGGCGGAGGTCGGATAAGATTCCCTCCGTACCCTCGTTCGGCCTACAGCTTTTCGTGGACAATGGCGAGGATCTCGCGCTCCTGCACTTCAGCAGCGTCCACAAGGGCTTGACCTCGTGCGAGAATTCCATCGACGAAGGTCTGGTCCTCCAGGTCGCCCGTGTTGATCTGCACGTTGAGGAAGGCCCCGCGCACGGCCGCCCGCGCGCACAGCGCGCCCACGCCCGCATCCGAGACCGAGTTCGGGTTGCCGATCTCGGCCATCGCTTTCATGACCATCATGGACTCCAGCGCGACTTCCATGACGCGGAACGGCACCTCCGTGGCGCCGCGCGTAGCCTCCTGAATGGCCGCATGGCGGGCGGCCTGCTCCTCGTCGCTTCCGCTCGGCATCCGAAAGGCGGTCATGATGGCGTTGAACGCCTCGGTGTCCTGATCGATCAGCCGGATGAGTTCATCCTGGTACGCCTTGCCGCGCTCGGCCCAGTCCGAGAATTCTTCCCAGCGTTCATCCCAGCCCTTTTTGTTCGCCGAGAGGTTGGCGACCATCGTGCCCAATGCTGCGCCGAAGGCACCCACCGCGGCCGACACGGAGCCGCCGCCGGGCGCGAGCGAATCCGAGGCCGTCTCCTCGGCGAAGGCTTCGAGGGACTTGTCCACGAGGCGCTTGCGCGAGCGGTCGGCGATGGCGTGCTCGATGATCTTCTCGTCCGGGTTGAACGGCACCACGTCGTCGAGGCCGAGCGACTTGATGGCGATCTTGATGATCTCGCGGTCAGCGATGCCCGTCGAGCGCTGCTGCTTGCGGAGGAAGTATGTGCCCGCGTCGATCATGGCGCGGCGGGGGACCAGCCCGATCAACTCCGAGCCGGTCACGCGGAGGCCGCGCGCCTGTGCTTTCTTGCACACCTCATCGAAGGCGATGTGCATCGGAGTCACGCCGATGTTGGTCAGGTTCATCGAGACCTGCGCGATCCCATACTCCTCGATGTACCAACCGATGGCCTTGACGCTCTTGAGCGAGCCGGGAATCCAGACCTCGTTGCCCTCGTCATCGAGCACGACCGGACCGGTCAGGGGGTTGCCTTCGCGCTTCAACCGGCCTTTCTCCCGCACGTCCAGCGCCACGGCGCCCGCGCGGCGCGTGGAGGTGGAGTTCAGGTTGACGTTGTAGGCGATCAGGAAATCGCGCGCGCCCACCGCCGTCGCACCGGAGCGCGGGCTGAACGTCTCCGGCCCGAAGTCCGGTTTCCACTCCGGCTTGCTCATCTTGTCCTTGAGGCCCTCGTATTCCCCCGCACGGACGGTGGCGAGGTTGCGGCGCGCCTCTGTCGTGGCGGCTTCCTCGTAAAGGTAGATCGAGAGCCCGGCCTCCTCGCCGAGACGGCGGCCGAGCTCGCGGGCATACGCCACGGTCTCTTCCATCGTGACGCCGGTGACCGGGACCAGGGGGCACACGTCCATCGCGCCGAAGCGGGGGTGCTCGCCGTGGTGCTTGGCCATGTCGATGAGCTCCGCCGCCTTCTTCCCGCCTCGCACGGCGGCCTCGACGACCTGCTCCGGCGGTCCAACAAACGTCACCACGGTGCGGTTGGTCGCTTTGCCGGGATCGACGTCGAGCAAGCTGATGCCGTCCACGGATTCAATCGCGTCGGTGATCTGTTTGATGACGCCGAGGTCGTTCCCCTCGCTGAAGTTGGGAACACATTCGATCAGACGGGTGGTCATGGGGGCGTCGGGGTGCAGCCAATAGAGAAGCCGAGGCGTTCCGCTCCAACGGAACGCAGGATGCCTATGATATCAACAGACAGCCGCCCATACGAGCCCTGGGTCGTCGTTGGAGATCGTTAGCGCCCGGAATCGCCACGTCCGCGATTGCCCCGGTAGTGGTCGTCGTGGCGGCGGCGGTTCTCCCGGCTACAGGAGCCGAAGTAGTCGCCGTGGCGAAGGTGCGCGCGGATCGCTGGCTCCGGCAGCGTCAGTGCGTTTCGTTCCTTATGGCAGATGACGTAGCGGGCGTTGACTCCGCTGTTGGCTACCCGGGCATAGGCGGGATAGGGACGCGTACTGTAGATGCGCGGTGTGCAGCCAGCCAGCAGGAGAATCGGGGCGATAAGCAACCCACTGAGGGCTGCGGTGCGGAAGAGCAGCATGGTGCAGAAGGGAAACCGGAGAGGGGTCTTGGTAACGCGAGCGTCGCCTATCGGGTCACTCTGCGCCGAGCCTAAGCGATCAGCCCTTCCACCACACCGTCCTCATTGATCACCGACTCGGCTGGCTCGGCACGGCCCTCGTCCTCGGCTTGGAGCGTGCCGAGGTCGAAGATGGTGGCGGCCCACGTCAGGCCCGCGCCGAAGGCCACGAAGGCGAGCGTGTCGCCGGGCTTCGCTTTGCCCTCGGTCAGCGCCTCGGAGAGCGCAATCGGGACGGAGGCGGCAGACGTGTTGCCGTAGCGCTCCACGTTCATCACCACCTTCTCGGGCGGCAGGCTCATCTGCTTCGCGGCGTACTCGATGATGCGCGCATTGGCTTGGTGGGGGATGAACAGGTCCACGTCGTCGGGCGTCACGTTTGCCTTCGCCATGACACGTTGGAGCGAGGCGCCCATCGTGGTCGTGGCAAACTTGAAGACCTCGCGGCCGTTCATCCGTAGGTACTGGCGGCGCTCGTCGAGGCGCTCCTTAGTGGCCGGCTCGGCCGTGCCCGTGCTCCACTGGATGATCGCGTCATGACTCGATCCGTCAGAGCCCAACTCGAAGGCGCGGACGCCGCAGGGCTGTTCGCTCGCCTGCACGACCACGGCTCCGGCGCCATCGCCGAAGAGCACGCAGGTCGTCCGGTCCTCCCAGTCGAGGTTACGCGAGATGAGCTCGGCACCCACCACCACAATCGTCCGGTACGCGCCCGACTGGATGAACTGGTCGGCTGTGACGAGGCCGTAGACGAACCCCGTACAGCCGACGACGAGCGTCATCGCACCGCACTGGAGGCCCAATTGATGCTGTACCTGACTCGACACTGGCGGCGTCAGGTAGTCGGGGCTGGAGGAGGCGATGAGCAGCAGGTCCACGTCTTCAGGACCGATGCCCGCCTGCTTCATCGCGCGTCGCGCGGCCTCGGCCGACATCGTCGAGGTGAAGTCGTCATCCTCCGCGATGTGGCGCTGCTTGATGCCGGAGCGGGACTGAATCCACTCGTCGGAGGTGTCGACGATCTTGGCGAGGTCGTCGTTGGTGAGAACCTGATCGGGGGCGTAGTGGCCCCAGCCGATGAGGCTGCTGTAGAGTCGGCGCATGGGGGTGGGAGAGTAGTGCGAAAGCCGCGAAAACCTACGGACGGTGGACCGAAGTGCAAAGGCGCGGCGGCGGCGTGGTTCCTTCGCTAGCCTCGGCAGCGTTAGGATTGGGCGTGGTTTGCCGCCTGATCGAACCGCCCATGTCGCAGGAAGTGGAGCGTTTGCTGGACTACCTCGGGCGCGCGCATGATCAGCGTGTGCGTGCGCGGCACGACGAGGAAATCCGTCATGCCGTCCACCTTGGTGCGCTCAACGGGCACGGTGCCGTCGGAGGTGCCGTCGAAGAAGCGGCTGGGGAGCGGATGCCAGCTTCGGTCGCCCGCGATCACGCCGGTCTCCAATTCCACAGGACCGAGGGCCTGCGGGGTACTCTCTGGGCCCGTGCCGAGTTCATGGAGCGCCGGGCCACAATACCAGGGGATGGGCCAGGTCGTGCGCGCCCAATCGGCCAGTTCACTCCCGCCGTGCGGCGGAGCGATCATGACGGCCCGTGAGCCCTCGGGGACGCTGTGGTGCTCGGCGAACCAGCGGACGAGGATGCCGCCGAGCGAGTGCGTCACGAAGTGCACGCGCTCAGCCCCCTCGCGCAGCGCGGCGTCCACCTGCGTGCCGACGACGGACGTAGCGAGGTCCTCGATGGGCGCACTGCGCGAGGCGTAGTTGGTGTTGCGGGCGTCAAAGCCCTCGCGCTCCAGCGTGCGCGCCAGCCGCCGCATGGACAGGGCCGTACGGCCAAGGCCGTGCAGGAGGATGACAGTTTCCGAAGCAGGCATGACGGGGAGTTGGCAGTCGGAACGCCCATACTCCGTACGGGATGCCCCAGATTCCACCAAACCCATCGCCGACAGATCCATGACTCTCAACCAGCACAGCGCCTGCGGATGATGCCCGAGGAGTACTTCGCCTGGGAAGAGAAGCAGGAACTCAAGCACGAGTACGACCACGGCGAAGTGCTCTCCATGTCGGGCAGCACCGCGAACCACGCGCTCATCATTGCCAATCTGACCGGCTTGCTCTCCAACGCCCTGCGTGGATGAAGATGCCGGGTCTACTCGGCCGATCTCCGCGTGCAACTGGCCGAGAGCGTCCGCTACACGTATCCCGATGTCTCCGTCGTGTGCGGCGAGCTGCAGTTTCTTGACGAGAAGGCGCTCACGCTCCTCAACCCGACGCTTCTTGTGGAAGTCCTCTTGCCTTCGTTGGATGAGTACGATCGGGGGACGAAACTCGCGGCCTACCGTCGGCTCGCGTCGCTCCAAGCATACGTCCTCGTGCCGCAGCGGTCGAAGATCATCGAGGTCTTTCGCAAGAACGAGGCTGGACAGTGGACACTCTACGAGCCGGAGGGCGGAGCCATCGAACTGGTCTCCGTCGAGGCCAAGGTGCGCGTGGACGACGTCTACGAGGGTGTAGACTCCACGAGTCTGCCACCCTCGGAGCATCCGAGCCCGGTACCAGAGTAGCGCTCAGCGCGTCAGTCCCGGGTTCCGGTTCAGGAATTCCTCGTAGAGGCTGATCTGCCGCGACTCGATCGGAATCTGGTACCCGTCGATGAACAGGTGCTGGACCTGCGTACTGGGCTCGAACGGGTCCCCGTCAGCCGCGAAGAGGGTGGCGGCTTTGCCGACTTCGATGGAGCCTAACTGATCCTCCACGCCGAACATGCGGGCGGGTGCGATGGTAATCGCCTCCAGCGCGGCCTGCCGGTCGAAGCCAAGATCGCGGCCCCACGCCACGGCGAAGCCCGCGTTGAACGGCAGGTTGCGGACATTCTCGACCTCGCGCGTGCGGAGGGCGACCTGGAGGCCCGCTTGACGCAGCAGCGCGGCGTTCTGATACGCACGGTCGTAGCGGTCAGAGCCACGCGTAGGCATCGAGAGCACGGGGCCGGTGATCACAGGCAGCCCAGCGGTCGCTAGGTGGTCGGCCACGCGCCAGCCCTCAGCAACGCCGGTCAGGATGGCGCGCACGTCGCGCCCTTCGAGCCATTCGAGTGCCTTCAGGATGTCGGCAGCCGCGTTGACCTCGACGAGGAGCGCAGCCGAGCCGCGCAGCACGGGTAGGAGTGCCTCCATCTCGGGCTGGTAGGCTGGGCGCTGCGGCTGCCCCGAGGCCGCGCCAGCCGAGTCGATGCGGGCGAAGAGGAGGGCCTGGTCCCACGTCTCGTCGAGCCGCTCCATTGCCTCCTCGAACTGCTTCTTGATGTCCTCGTCGGTGCGGCGGTCGAAGGCGCCGCGCCGCGCCGAGTTCGGGAAGTTGAGGGCGACTCCCCGGAAGCCCGTGTCCATCTGGGCAGGCGTGTAGCCGTGGAACCGGACGAGTGCCGCCGTGCCGGGCATCAGGCCGCCGGTAGGCGACGTAAGGGCCGCCGTCACCCCGGCCACGCGGGCGATTGGGAAGTGCACCGAGTTGGGGTTGACCGCCGTGAGCGCCTGCATCTGCGGCGTGACCTCGCCCAACTCGTTGTAGTCCTGCGTCTCGGGCTGCGAGCCGACTTCCTGCAAACCGATCTGCGTGCCGCCGTCAATGAAACCGGGGTAGAGCGTCAGGCCCTCGGCATCGATCACCTGGGCATCGGCGGGGGGCGTCACGTTCGTGCCAACGGCCTCGATCACGCCGTCGCGGAGAACCACGGTGCCGCGCTCAATGGTGCCGTTGGTGATGGTTTCGATGCGCGCGTTGAGGAGGGCGAACGTGCCTTGCTCGGTGCGAATAACGCGGTCTTGCGCCTGAGCAGGAAAGGCGAGGAGCACCAGCAGGAGAAGGGTGAGGAAGCGCATCAGGAAGCGGCGGTCAGCCATCGGCAGGCGGTCGTCAAAAAACAAAGGCGTCACGGAGGCAGGTGTCCTCATCGTGGACGTAGAGGCGAACGTCCTCGATCTCAGCGGCAGGGTCCACGTCGAGGCGCATGTCGTCGCCGTCGCGCTCGGCGTCAAAGCGGACGATGCCGTCCACGATGGTCATGACGGGCCGCGTGTAGATCGAGAGCGGGTGGCCGTCGAAGAGTGCGAGGTCCGCGTCCTTGCCTTCCTCGATGGAGCCTACACGGTCGTCGATGCCGAGTTGCCACGCCGGGTTGATGGTGATGAGTGCGAGCGCCTCGTCGTCCGACAAATCGCCGTAGCGCTGGCTCTTGGCCGCCTCGTGGTAGAGGTGCCGGATGAGTTCGCCCGAGTCCGAGTTGATGCTTGTGCGGACGCCGTTGCGCGTCAGGATGGCAGCGTTGAAGGCGGTGGAATAGTAGACCTCGAACTTGTAGGCCCACCAGTCGGAGAAGATGGAGGCGCTGGCGCCCCACGCGGCCAACTCGGGTGCGATCTTGAACGCCTCGTTGGCGTGCTGGAACGTGATGCGGTCCACGCCGAAGTCGCTCAGCACGTCCATGAGCATGAGGATCTCGTCGGCGCGGTAGCTGTGGCAGTGGACGAGCACCTCGCCTTCGATGATGTCGGCGAGGGTTTCCATGCGGCGGCTGTAGGGCGGCGGCGTGGTGCCCTGCTCGGCAGCTCCGCGCTGCGCGGCCCGGTAGCGCTGTGCGTCGGTGAGCGACTCGCGGAAGACCTGCTCGACGCCCATGCGCGTGCTCGGGCGGATGCCGCGCCCGCGTCCGTGGACGCGGGTCGGGTTCTCGCCGAGGGCGAACTTGATGGTGCGGGGTGCGCCCTCGAAGTGCAGGTCTTCCGGGTCGAACGTCCCGTAGCGCAGCTTGAGCGTCTCGTTCTCCCCGCCGATGGGGTTGGCCGAGCCGTGCATCGTGTGGATGGTCGTCACGCCGCCGGCGAGTGCACGGTAGATGCCGATCTGCGTCGGGTCGGTCACGTCGCCCATCTGCACCTCGGCCACGACGGGATTGCTCGCCTCGTTGACATTCGAGAGCGCGATGTGCGAGTGCGCGTCGATGATGCCGGGCATGACGTGCAGCCCGGCCGCTTCGATTACCTGTGCGCCACGCGGGGCGCTCAGCCCCTGCCCGATCTCGACGATCTGACCCTCGCGGACGGCGATGTCGGTGTTTTCCAGTGTGCCGCCGGTAATCGTCAGGACGGTTGCACCGCGGATCAGGAGGTCGCCGCGGGCGTCGGCGGGCGGGAGGTCGGCGGCCGTCTGGGCGTGGACGGCCGCTGTGAGGAGCAGGAGGAGCGGGAAGAAACGTCGCATGCGTTAGTTGTTGGTAGTGTCCTCGGCCGGGAGGCGCGTAGCCGTCATGGGGGCCGCACCCATAGCGGTTTCGGGCCGGGCTTCGCCCTCGAAGTTGTCGCCGCGGATGTTACCGCGGATGAGGACGGTGCCCATGCCGGGCTGGTCGAATTCGAAGGCCAGCCGGGTGCCCTCGACCTCGATGAAGCGCATCGTGCGGGCTGCGTTCGTCTGGAACGTGCCCGTCAGGCCGTCGGGGCCCATCTCGAGCGTGAAGGTGCCTTCGACCGGGTCGTCACCGGGGGGGGTGACCTTGTAGGCCCACGTCCCGAGGACGTGCTCGACCTCTTCGACGGCTTCCGCGCTGGCCGCCATCGCGTCTGCCACGGCCGCTTCGCGGGTCGCCATAATCGGGGCGGTGTTCGGGCCAAGGGTCACGGTGCCTGCGAAGACATCGCTCTCATCCACCTGGCCGGTGACGTTGATCTTGCCCATGCTCGGGTGTTCGAACTCGAACGTGGTCGAGGCGCCGTCCACCTCGAGCATGGTCATGGGGCGGGGCGCATCGGTGACGAATTCGCCCGCGTAGCCATCGGTGGTGGCGAGGATGGTGAAGGTGCCTTCGAAGGTCTGCTGCGACATGGAAACGGTGTAGTTCCAGGTGCCGAGGAC
>JABDIZ010000005.1 GCA_013003465.1 Rhodothermaceae bacterium | reverse complement strand
TCAGACGACGGGCATCCTCCAGTCCGACATCGCCTGGGATGCGATCGTCCTTGACGACGGCGAAATCGTCGTGGTCGGCGAAAGCGTCATGCCGGGTGTCCCCTTCATCTCGGGCCAGGGCACGCTCGCCCGCTATGCCCCGGATGGAGCACTGGAGATGGTGCATGCCTACACGAGAGCCCCAGGCGGCTGCGGGTCTCCTCCGGCGCCCTTCCATTCGGTGCTCGCCGAGCCCGACGGCCACCTTGTGGCGGGCGGATACGCGCCGTGGAATTGCGGTAGCGGCACGGAGTTCTGGGTGGTGAGAATCAGGACCACCGATTTCGTCGCGGTAAACTCGTTTGAGGCGCCGGATTTCTACGGAATACAGGCTCAGGCCTCTGCTCTCGCGCGCCAGCCCGATGGCAAGATTGTTTCCGCCGGCTATGCAGGCGCTACGATCGACAGTGCGAGCCGTGACGTGGCCGTCGCGCGGCACAATCCCGACGGTACGCTGGACGACACGTTCGGCACCAACGGCGAGGTCCTGATCGACGTGGCAGGCGACGATGACCGGGCCTACGCCGTCGCACTCCAGCCGGATGGCAAGGTGGTTCTCGCCGGATACACGTACGACGGCAGTCAGTACGACTGGCTGTTCCTCCGGCTAGAGGCCGATGGGGCTCCGGATCCGTCCTTCGGCACCGATGGCGTCGTGGTGATGGACTTCGACGGCCTGAACGACTTTGCCCTGGACTGCGTCCTTCAGCCCGACGGGAAGATTCTTGCTGCCGGGGTCGGCAGCGGCAACGGCGCGACGTCCTCGTTCGCCCTCGTGCGTCTGCAAGCCGATGGTTCGCTGGATAGCAGTTTCGGAGCAGGCGGCATCGCGACGGTGGACTTTACCGGCCTGTCTGCACGGGCGAGTGCGCTTCTCCTCCAGCCCGACGGCAAGATCGTCGCCGCGGGACGAACGGAGACCGGAGCCGGCGGGGACGACACCCTCGACTTCGCCATCGCACGGCTGAACCCCGACGGTACGCTCGACACAGCGTTCGGAAGCGGCGGTAGGCAGACCGCCGACATCGGGGGCCCCAGAGATACAGGCCGAGGTTTGGCTATCGCACCGGATGGCGACTTGGTGGTGGTCGGCAGCGCTCAGGAAGACGTAGACGGCGACCTCCACAGCGACTTCGCGCTCGCGCGCTTCATCGGCGACACGGCCCCCGTTGGGAACGAGCCTGGTTCTGGCCTCCCAAGCGGGTTCGCCCTCCACGCGGCATACCCGAATCCGTTCACTCCGAGCACGACGCTGCGCTACGAGGTGCCGTCGTCGGGACGGGTGCGGCTGGCCGTCTACGACGCGCTCGGCCGGGAGGTGGCCATGCTCCTCGACGGTCGTGTGGCCGCCGGGCGGCACGAGGCGGTGTTCGAGGCGAGCAGGCTACCGAGCGGGGTGTACCTCGTGCGGATGGCTGCCGACGGCTTCCAGCAGACGCGCCGCGTGACGCTGCTGCGGTGATCGGCTGCTGCGGTGATCGGCCAACTAGATACTCAAGCCTACAACCTCATAGACTCATGCGCTTGCTCTCTCTGACCCTCCTCTTTGGACTCACGACCACGATCCTCCACGCCCAGTCGTTCCAGGGGCTAGGCCTTCTCCCCGGTGCATCCTCAGGGACCTTAGCGACGGGCATCTCAGCTGATGGATCGACCGTCGTCGGTTGGGGGGTGAACAGCGAGGGCCAGACCGAGGCCTTCCGGTGGACGGCGGGCGGGGGGATGGTCGGCCTCGGAACCCCAGGGGGCCTTTCGAGCTATGCGGAGGGAGTGTCGGCCGACGGTTCTGTGGTAGTCGGTCTCAGCAGCGTTGGGGCGTTTCGCTGGACCGAGGCTGGTGGGATGGAAGGCCTCGGCTTCATCCACAGCGGAGACACGTTTAGCCGATCGTTCGACGTCTCAGACGACGGGAACGTGGTCGTCGGCCAGAGTGCGGACACGGTCCGAGTCGAAGCCTTTCGCTGGACCGCGGCGGGCGGTATGGAAGGCCTCGGCGATCTCGACGGCGAGAGAATCCAAAGCACAGCCTTTGGAATTTCGGCGGACGGTAGCGTCATCGTCGGCCAGGGGCGTAGCGCCAGTGGACGCGAGGCGTTTCGCTGGACCGCAGCGGGCGGCATGGAGGCCCTCGGAATGCTTCCGGCGGATACCATGGCGTGGGCTTTGGACGTGTCCGCCGACGGCTCGGTCATCGTTGGCAACAGCTTTGGCGCAGGGGGATCCGAGGCCTTTCGCTGGACGGAAGCGGGGGGGATGCAGGGGCTCGGGGGCGCAGGTAGTCTGGCCAGCAGTGTTTCAGCCGATGGGACCGTCGTGGTCGGCACCAACAGCGGAACAGCCTTCATCTGGACGGAAGAGGGCGGGATGCGTGCGCTCAGCACCGTCCTCGAAGAGGACTACGGCCTCGATCTGACAGGATGGACGCTCACCTCCGCGACGGGCCTATCAGCCGACGGCTCGGTCATTACCGGCTTTGGGCGCAGCCCCGGCGGGACGGCTGAGGCGTGGCGCGTCGTGCTGTCCACACGCTGGCTCGATCCCGTCTCGGGCTTCTTCAACGAGCCCTTCCGCTGGTCCCTTGACGACATCCCCGGCGAGCAGCACAGCATCCGCTTCGATGCGCCGAGCCTCGATCCCTACACCGTCACGTTCGTTCAGGACCAGACTACCCGCTCGCTCGCGGTCGACGAGAGCACCGTCGAGCTCGACCTCGGCAGCGCCACCTACTCCGTCCTCGAGGACCTCAGCGTCGGGGCCGGGGGGAACGGGGCGCACCTCTTCACTTCGGGCGGCGCGCTGGCGACGGGCCCGAGCGCCATCGCCCGGGCGGCGGGCGAGGCCGGCTCCTTGATCGTGGGAGATACGGGGACGCCCACGACGTTGTCCGTCGATGGTGCCCTGGTCGTCGGGTGGGGCGGCACGGGCTCCTTCGGATTGACAGGAACCGCGACCATCGAGAGCGGGCTCGTCGTCGGCTTCGAGGAGGAGAGCACGGGCATTGTCAGCGTCCACAGTGGCGTGCTCCAGGTCCCCGAGGGCGTCCTGGGGACCGCCGTCGGCGACGCCGGCACCGGCACGCTCACCGTCGAGGGCGGAGGGCTGCTCTCGGTCTTCGGCACGCTCACCGTGGGCAGCGAGCCCACGGGCAATGGCCTGCTCGCCCTCACCGGCGAGGGCGCCTCCGGCACGACGCACGGCCCCCTGGTCGTCGGGGACCAGGGCACCGGCGGGCTCGACGTGACCGAGGGAGCCACGCTCTTCAGCACCGATGTCGTGCTCGGCCGCGAGCAGGGCAGCCTGGGCACGGCGCTCCTAGAGGGTGCGGGCTCGCGCTGGGAAATCACCGGCGCGTTCGACGTAGGCCTGGACGGTGCCGCACTGGTCACCCTCCTGAGTGGCAGCGTGCTCTGCCTCCACGACGATGTCATCTGGAATATCGGCACCCAGGGCGTGCTTGGCGGAGATGTGACCATCTCCCTCCTGACCGAGAACTGCCCCGATCTGCTACAGGGCGATGGGGCGGCGCTCCGCTCCGGGGGAAGTCAAGTGTTTGCTTCCACCCTGATGCTGTTCCCCGGGGCCACACTCGAAGCCGAGGCCCTCGTGCTCGGCGAGGGCGGCACGCTCGGCGGCGACGGCGCCCTCGCCCTCCCCATCACCAACGCCGGTACGCTCGCCCCCGGCGGAATCGACACGGCCGGTGTATTTGCACTAACCGATGCCTACACGCAGGCCTCCGAGGGTGCGCTGGAGATCGAGTTCCGCGGCGCCGCACCGGGCGCGGGCCACGATCAACTGGCTGTTACGGGCGACGCAGTGCTCGGGGGCCTACTCCGCCTACAGCGCCTGGAAGGCTACACCCCGATGGTCGGCGAGGCGTATACGCTGTTGACGGCGGCCTCGGTTACGGGCACGTTTGACACGGTCGAAGAACCGCCAGATGTCGCACTCGACGTGAGCTACACCGCCACGGAAGTCATTGCTACGGTGACGGCCGTGACGGTCGGCAGTGAACCGGGCGGGGCGCTCCCCAACACGTTCGCGCTCCATGCCGCCTACCCGAATCCGTTCACTTCGCAGGCTGTCGTGCCCTTCGAGATGGCGGAGGCAGACCACATGCGGCTGGCGGTGTATGACCTGCTGGGTCGGGAGTTGGCGGTGCTCGTAGATGGATGGCGAGCGGCGGGACAATACCAGGCGCTTCTCGACGGGCGAGGGCTGCCCTCGGGCACGTATCTCGTGCGGATGACCACAGGGGATGGATTTACCCAGTCGCGCCGCGTACTGGTACTGCGATAAACAACAGCGCCCACCCTGGCACAAAGCCAGGACGGGCGCTGGTCTCTTCAGCGGCCGTCGGTCCTCAGACCTCGGCGATCATTTCACGAACAGCATGTCGCGGTAGGTGGGCAGCGGCCAGAGGTCGGCGGGCACGAGCCGTTCGAGCGCATCGCAGGCCGTGCGGACGGTGGCCATCGCGGGGATGACCTTGGTCTGCATCGCCTTGGCTTCGTCCTTGGCTTTGTGCGCGGCAGCGCGCGCCTTGCTTAGCGCCCCGGCGGCCTTCTGGAGGGCGTTCACCTGCTCCACCACGGCGGCGGCGATCTTCTTCGTGCCCGACATGTCGAGGTCGAGATCGTCCAGGGCCTCGGCGGCCTCCCCGAGTTCGTTGAGGTAGCGAACGGCCGCAGGCAGCACGAGTGTCGTCGCCATGTTCTCTGTCGTGGCGGCCTCGATGTTGATCGTCATCACGTACTGCTCGGTCAGCACCTCCTCGCGGCTTTCCAGTTCGGCCTCGGAGAGCACTTCGTAGGTCTCGAACGCCTGAACGGTGCTCGCGGCGGTAAGCTGCGGCAGCGCCGCGGCCGTCGTCTTGAGGTTGAGCAGGCCGCGCTCCTCAGCCTCGGTGTGCCATTCGTCGGAGTAGCCATCGCCGTTGAAGACGATGGCTTTGTGCGCGCGGATGGACTCGGCGATCACATCGCGGAGAGCGTTCTCCACTGCCTTCTTCGAGCGCTTCTTACCGAGTGCCTTTTCGAGCCTGGTCGCCAGGTCATCGATGGCCTCAGCCACGGTCGTGTTGAGGACGGTCAGTGGCAGGCTCACGCTCTGCGAGGAGCCGACGGCGCGGAACTCGAACTTGTTGCCGGTGAAGGCAAACGGCGAGGTCCGGTTGCGGTCGCCCGCGTGGCGCGGCAGGTGGGGCAGCACCGGCGTGCCGAGCCCGAGGAAGCCGCTCTGCTTCGACGACGACGCCTTCCCACTTTCCGCGATCTGCTCGAACACATCGGTAAGCTGGTCGCCGAGGAAGATGGAGAGGATGGCGGGCGGCGCCTCATTGGCCCCGAGGCGGTGGTCGTTGGCCGCGCTCGCAATGGTCGCGCGGAGGAGGCCCTGGTGCGTGTGGACGGCCTGGATGACGGCCGTGCAGAAGAACAGGAAGAGGAGGTTCTCGTGCGGCGTGTGGCCCGGATCGAGGAGGTTCATCCCGGTGTCCGTCCCCATCGAGAAGTTGACATGCTTGCCCGAGCCGTTGACGCCTGCGAAGGGCTTCTCGTGGAGCAGGCAGGCGAGGCCGAAGCGCGGTGCCATCCGCTGCAGCGTCATCATCATGAGCTGCTGGTGGTCCGCAGCGACGTTGGCGTTCTCGAAGATGGGCGCGAACTCGTACTGGCCGGGCGCCACCTCGTTGTGCCGCGTAGCCACGGGCACGCCGAGCTTGTAGAGTTCCTCCTCGACGGCATTCATGAACGCCATCACGCGCTCGGGGATGGAGCCGAAGTAGTGGTCATCCATCTCCTGCCCGCGCGGCGGCTTCGCGCCGAGGAGCGTGCGCCCAGCGACGAGCAGGTCGGGCCGTTCGAGGAAGAAGGACTCGTCGATGAGGAAGTACTCCTGCTCGGCGCCGCACGTCGCCGTGACGCGGCCCACGTTGTCGTCGCCGAAGAGCTTGAGCGCGCGAAGCGCCTGCTTGTTGACCGCCTCCATTGAGCGGAGGAGCGGAATCTTGTGATCGAGCGCCTCGCCGGTCCACGACGCGAAGGCGGTCGGGATGCAGAGCGTGGCGACGTTGTTGTGCTCGATGATGAACGCGGGGCTCGTGGGGTCGTAGGCCGTGTAGCCGCGCGCCTCGAAGGTGGCGCGCAGGCCGCCGCTCGGGAACGAGGAGGCGTCGGGCTCGCCCTGAAAGAGGTTCTTGCCCGAGAACTCGGCCACGGCCCCGCCCCCCGCGTTGGGCGTGATGAACGAGTCATGCTTCTCGGCCGTGCGACCGGTGAGCGGCTGGAACCAGTGCGTGTAGTGCGTCGCGCCGCGCTCGACGGCCCACTCCTTCATCGCCAGCGCAATCGCGTCGGCGGTCTCGACATTGATCGGCTCGCCCTGTTCAATCGTAGCAACCAATTGCTTGTGGACGCTCCGAGGCAGGCGCGCCTTCATCTCGGCGAGGCCGAACGTGTTCTGGCCGAAGATCTGCTCGACATCCATCGGGGCTTTGTGGTGGCCGTTGCCGTTGATACGGGTGGGGGCGAAGGGGGCGGGCATGGAGGCAGGGGGGATTGGGAAGA
>JABDIZ010000415.1 GCA_013003465.1 Rhodothermaceae bacterium | reverse complement strand
GTCCTCGGGGGTGACGATGGCGCATGTCTGGGGGCCGGTGAGGTGCCATGCGTGTTCGGCCCCTTCCAACCGGAGCCGGATGGTGTCGCCGGGGTCCGCTTCCAAGGGAGTTGGACGGAACTTGCCGATGAGTCCCAGGTGCACGTGCAGGAGCTCGCCGCCGCTCCACGAACAGAAGAGGTGTTTTCCCCAGGCCTCCGCCTTCGAAAACGTGGATCCGTTGAGCAGCGACGCGCCGTCGGCGAAGCGGCCCTGTGGGGACCTCGCGTTGGTGCTGCGACCGACGAGGTCTGCGTTCAGGTCCTTCGCGAGGCGGTGGATCGTGTGTCCTTCGGGCACGCCGGCGACCCTACCGGTGGCGCTCGCAGAAATACCGGTCCAACGGGGAGGAGACTGGACGACGCATGGCCCAGCTTGCGTCGGGGCACCCACTTGCACAAGGCTCTTCGACCTATGCGGACGGAGACGAGGGGTCCACGCTCGGGGATGCCCGCGCGCCAGTTGCTCGTTGCCGGTCTGACGATGATGTTGCTGGTCGCAGCGGGCTCCCCGCTGTGGGCGGGTCAAGTGGGCCCTCAGGCCGATAAACCATGGCGCGACGCAGAGGAGGCCGCCCGGCAGCTCTCCGATGCGCAGGTCCGGCTGCTCGATGCACGCGACGCGTTGGTGCAAGCCGAAGAGCGGCTCGTCGAGCTGGAGGAGGCACAGCTCGGCGTCGACGAAGAGCGGTTCGTGGTTGCGTCCGAGCTCCAGGCAACGCGTGAGTTGGCCCGCGACCTCGCCATCGAGGCCTACATGTCCGGCGGCACGATCACCGACGCCCTCTACGTGCTCGACGCCACCACGGCCACCGACTTCGCGTACCGCACCACGATTCTCACCGAGTCGGCCGACGCGGTGGCGCGCAGCACGGATCACTTCGTCAGGCTGCGGTCACAGGCGTCCGAGGATGCGCTCACGCTGGCCGACGAGATCGATGGCATGGATCGCGTGTTCGAGCTTGCTCGCGAAGAGATCGCGAAGGCCGAGCTCGCGCTCGTGGACGCGGAGTGGGTGATGAGCATCGCCGAGATCCACCGTGCCGCCGACGAGCTGATGACCCGATGGAATCGCACAGAACCGACCGAGGAGCAGTGGGACTCGCTGCGCTTCTGTGAGTCGGGTCGCAACTACGCCATCAATACGGGCAACGGCTTCTATGGGGCCTACCAGTTCAACCTCATCACCTGGGTGGACATGGGCGGCACGGGGCTGCCGTCGGATGCCCCGCCGGAGGAACAGGACGCCCGGGCGCGCTATCTGTATGGCCTGCGAGGCTCGGGTTTCGACGTTGGCGGCCCGTGGCCGCTGTGCGGCCGCTTCCTGCCTCGAAACTGATCGCGGCCCGTCGTCGGGCGCCGCGGCCTGCGGCGACGGCACCACTACACTCCTCCAAGCTCCTGGGCGGTGCGGCTGAAGGGATGCAGTGAACCTGCTCGTCGTCTTGTTCGTCATCGCCATCGTCCTCGTGGGCTACGGACTCACGTTGCTGATCGACGCCGACCTCGCCTTCGAGGAGCGGATGCTCTACGGCACGGTGGTGGGTTGCATCGTGGTCAGCGGTGTCGGCTTCGGATTCGCATGGTGGGCGGGGATGAGCCGAGGGACGATGTTGATCACCGCCGTCTTCTGCCTCGGTCTGTCGGCGCCGGGATGGCGACGCGATCTGGCGCGGACCGCCGCCGACTGGACGAGTTTCACCCAACGGGTGCGGCGCCCGCTGCGCGACCCGGACAACCCCCTGCCACTGCTGGGCATCCTCGTGCTCAGCGCCATCGTGAGCGTGCGGATCCTCGACATCGCATATGGCACCACCGACGACGGCGGCATCTCAGTGGGACACCTGAGCACGTTCGGCGACTGGTCGGCGCACCTGGCGTACGCAGCCTCGTTCGCCTACGCCGAGAACTGGCCGCCCGAGCTGCCGACGGCCGCAGGCGAGAGCTTCGCCTACCACTTCGGCGTGGACTGGTTCTCGGCCATGTTCGTGCCACTCGGGGTGTCGCTCCAGACCTCGCTCCAGTTGACCAGCGGCATCCTGGGCATCGCGTTCCCGGGAGTGATGTACGTCGCGGCCCGCCGTTTCGTCCACACGCGCCTCGCTGCCGGGCTCTCGGTCTTCATCTTCCTGGCCGCGGGCGGCACCGCAGCGCTGCACCGTTTCCTCCTCGAGGACCTCCCCGACAACGGCCTCGGCGTGCTCTTCGATCTGCCCCGGAGCTACGCGTTCGACGGCTTCGACAGGAATTGGCTGGACAATCCGGTCACGGGCTTCCTCTACCCGCAGCGCCCCACGCTGTTCGGCTTCTCCGCGGTGATGATGGGTTTGGCGTTGCTGTGGGGAAATCGCGAGCGGCGCGACATCCGGACCTACCTGTTCGTGGGCGTGCTCACCGGCGTGATGCCCATCTTCCACGTCTTCGCCTTCGGCGTCCTGGTGGTGATGGGCATCACG
>JABDIZ010000371.1 GCA_013003465.1 Rhodothermaceae bacterium | reverse complement strand
GTACTGCACCATCTGCGACCGCAACAACGGCGATTGCCCCGTCCACGAGGCCGCCAAGGACTTCCAGATCCAGCACCAGCGCTACCCGTTCGTCCGCAAGCCATACGACGTAGACGCCAGCCACCCCTTCTACCAGTACGACCCCGACCAGTGCATCCTCTGCGGCAAGTGCGTCGAGGCGTGCCAGAACGTACAGGTGACAGAGACACTCTCCATCGACTGGGAGCGCGAGGTGCCGCGCGTGATCTGGGACGACGACGTACCTGCGGGCGAATCCTCGTGCGTGGGGTGCGGGCACTGCGTGACCGTCTGCCCGTGCAACGCGCTCATGGAGAAGACGATGGTCGGGCAGGTAGGCCTCATCACCGGGTTACCCGACAAGGTGCGCGAGCCCGCCATCAACCTGACCAAGTCGGTGGAGCCCTACATCGGCTACGGGCCCATCTTCGCCATCTCCGACATGGAAGAGGCCGTGCGCAGCGCGACGGTCAAGCGCACCAAGACGGTGTGCACCTACTGCGGCGTCGGATGCGCGTTCGAGGTGTGGACCAAGAACCGACGTATCCTCAAGGTGCAGCCCACGGGCGAAGGCCCGGCCAACGGCATCTCGACGTGCGTCAAGGGCAAGTTCGGCTGGGACTACGTCAACAGCCCCGAACGGCTCCGCGCC
This sequence comes from Rhodothermaceae bacterium, assembly GCA_013003465.1. Lineage (GTDB taxonomy): Bacteria > Bacteroidota > Rhodothermia > Rhodothermales > Rubricoccaceae > JABDIZ01. Next base: position 5,343 of record JABDIZ010000371.1, on the reverse strand, counting down.
CCGCTCGTGCGGGAGGCCGACACCTTCCGCGAAGCCTCGTGGGACGAGGCGCTCGACACCGTCGCGGCGCGCCTTCGCGCCATTGCGGAGGAGCACGGGCCAGACAGCGTCGCATTCATTGGCTCGTCGAAGTGCACCAACGAGGAGGCCTACCTCGTCCAGAAACTCGCCCGCGCGGTCTTCGGGACGAACAACGTGGACAACTGCTCGCGCTACTGCCAGGCCCCCGCCACAACCGGGCTCTGGCGCACCGTCGGCTACGGCGGCGACGCGGGCACGATGGTAGACATCGAGCATGCTGACCTAGTGGTCATCATCGGCTCGAACACGGCCATCTCGCATCCCGTCCTCGCGGCGCGCATCCGCCGCGCCCAGAAGGAGCGCGGGCAGCAACTCATCGTGGCCGACCTGCGCAAGCACGAGATGGCGCAGCGCGCCGACGTCTTCCTCCACCCTGAGCCCGGCACTGACCTCGTCTGGCTGAGTGCTGTCACGAAGTACATCCTCGATCAGGGCTGGGAAGACAAGGCGTTCCTCGCCGGCAAAGTGAACCACCTCTCCGTCTACCGCGAGAGCCTGGAGCGCTTCACGCTGGAGTTTGCGGCCGACCGCACGGGCATCCCGGCGGAGACGCTCAAGGACGTAGCCCGGCGCATCACCGAGGCCGAGACCGTTTGCGGCCTCTGGGCGATGGGCGTCACGCAGCACTCGATGGGCTCGGACACGAGCACCGCCATCGCCAACCTCCTCCTCGTGACGGGCAATTTCGGCAAGCCCGGCACGGGCGGCTACCCGCTGCGCGGCCACAACAACGTTCAGGGCACCTCCGATTTCGGCGTCATCAACACGTTCCTCCCCGGCTACCAGAAGGTAGACGACCAGGAGATCCGCGCCAAGTTCGAGGCACACTGGGGCGTCACGCTCCCGGGCGAGAAGGGGCTCAACAACCGCCAGATGATCGACGCCGTCCACGAGGGCACGCTCAAGGCGATCTTCCTCGTCGGCGAGGAAATCGCGCTGGTGGACGCCAACGCGAGCTACGTGCAGGAGGCCCTCGCCAAGCTAGAGTTCTTCGCCGTCCAGGACATCTTCTTCAGCACCACCGCGCAGTTCGCTGATGTCGTGCTGGCCGCGAGTCCGTCGCTTGAAAAGGAGGGCACGTTCGTCAACACCGAGCGGCGCCTCCAGCGGCTCTACGCAGTCTTCCCGCCCCTCGGCGGCTCGCGCCCAGATTGGCGCATCCTGACCGACCTCGCCGCACACCTCGGCCACGACTGGGGTTACACGCACCCGAGCGAGATCATGGACGAGTGCGCCGCCGTCACGCCGCTGTTCGCGGGCGTCACCTACGCGCGTCTCGCGGGCTACCGGTCGCAGTGCTGGCCGGTCAACGCGGACGGCACGGACACCCCGCTTCTCTACACCGACGAATTCCACCTCCCGGAGGGCAAGGCCCGCCTCTACCCGCTCGCATGGACCGAGCCGAGCGACCAGCCCAACGACGAGTTCGACCTGCACCTCAACAACGGCCGCATCCTCGAACACTTCCACGAAGGCAACCTGACCTACAAGTCGGCAGGCATCCGCTCCATCGTGCCGGATACCTACGTCGAAGTTTCCGAAGCGCTCGCGGCCGAACGTGGGCTGGCGACCGGCGATGTCGTGCGCCTCACGTCGCGGCGCGGGTCGGTCAAGGTGCGCGTGCTGGTCAGCGACCAAGTGCAGGACGGCGAGTTGTACATGCCGATGAACTCGTCGGAGCAGCCGATCAACAACCTGACCTCCAATGTGGTGGACCCCGACAGCCATACGCCTGCCTACAAGGAGGTCGCGGTCAAGCTGACGAAGCTCGGCGAGAACGGTGGGCGCCCATTCCCGAAGACGCACCACCGCTACGGCAACCCGCAGCCACAAGACGGTGCGGAGGTCGCGCGCAAGTGGGCGCGGCCGGACTACGCCTTTCCCACGGAAGAAATGCCCCCGCCCGGCTACCTCGCCGACGGCCCTCCCGACGCGCCCTGACCCTCCCGAGCTATGGCCCAGCCCATCGACTTTGCTCCGCCGCCCGCCCCGCCGGGCCAGGACGCGTTCACCGCCGAGGACGACCTCGCGCGGCTGCTCCACACGCTCCACGAGTCGGGCACGCTCCGCATCCTGACGGGCCTCCTCGGCCGACTCGAGGACATGTCGGCTGTGCTGTTGGAGCAACTCGACACGCCGAAGGGCCGCAACCTCAATAGCAACATTCTCATTCTCGGCAAGCTCCTCGCTAACGTGGACGCCGACGGCCTCGACCGCTTCATGACTGCCCTGACCCACGGCCTCCGCGCCGCAGGCGAGCGCCTCGATGACGAAGACGATCCGCCGGGTTTCATCGGCCTGACCAAGCGCCTCCACGACGAGGACGTGCGCCGGGGCCTCAACGCCACCCTCGCGCTGCTGGGCACACTCGGCCAGCGCCTGGGCGATGAGTGATCCGATGCCTGCCCTTGCTGCCGCCACTCGCCAGACGCGAACCATGCCCATCACCCGGGTGCGGGGCGTAGAGGCGCATGCGACCGAGGATCAGGTGTCCGCGGAAGAGCCGCTGGAGATCCGGCTCGCCTACACGCTGCGCGGTGAGTCTCGCCTCCAGCGCCTCGCCGTCACCATGCGGACGCCCGGTCACGACGCCGAACTGGCCGTCGGCTTTCTTGTGAGCGAGGGCGCTGTTCGAGCACCCCAAGACATCTTTGCCGTAGAGTCCGCGCCGTTGCAGGGCGGGCAAACAGATCCGAACATCGTCGTCGTTCGCCTCGCCGAGCATACCACGTTTGACGTGGGGCGGCTGGAGCGGCACGTCTACACCACATCGAGTTGTGGCGTGTGCGGCAAGGCCTCGCTGGAGGCCGTCGGCGTAGCGGGCGCCCCGGTGCTGCCGCCGGGCCCGACGCTGACAGCGGCCACGATTCACGCGCTACCCCGTACCCTCCGCGCCGCGCAGGCCGTCTTCGAGCAAACCGGCGGCCTCCACGCCGCGGCCCTCTTCACGCCCAGGGGCGCGTTGGTTCGCGTCCGCGAAGACGTGGGGCGTCACAATGCCCTCGACAAGCTCGTCGGCTCGTTCTTTCTCGACGGGCGAACGGTGCCTCCCGCACACCTTCTCTTCGTAAGCGGCCGGGCCTCGTTCGAGTTGGCGCAGAAAGCACTGATGGCAGGGATTTCGGTCCTCGCGGCTGTGGGCGCCCCCTCCAGCCTCGCCGTCGATCTCGCCGACGAGTTTGGAATGACCCTGCTGGGCTTCGTCCGCGATGACCGCTTCAATGTCTACGCGGGCGCCGAGCGCCTCACGCTATGAAACTCCGCATCCAAGACGACTCGCTCCGTCTCCGTCTGACCCGCCCGGAGGTCGAGCGCCTGGCCAGCGAGGGACGGGTTGAAAGCGTCACGCACATCGCACTGGGGCAGGCACTGCGATACGTGCTGCGCACGGCCGCGGCGGAGGGCATCCGGGCCTCATTCGAGGCGACAACACTCACCGTCTCGCTTCCTTCGGGTTGGGTCGAGGGCTGGCCGGAGGACGAGCGCGTCGGCTTCGAGGGCACCCAAGACGTGGGCGACGGCCGAACGCTCGCCCTGCTCGTCGAGAAGGATTTCCAGTGCCTCCACCGAGACGCGGAGGAGCCTGACGCCTTCCCCAACCCCCTCGCTGCCGATGCGAAGTGAGGTCACCGGCCTGATCCTCGCGGGCGGGCAAAGCCGCCGCTTCGGTACCGACAAGGCCCTGGCTGAGGTAGACGGCGAGCCCATGATCGCGCGGGTCTATGCCGCCCTCGCACCGCTGTGCACCGAGCTGCTCGTGAGCGTGGACCGGCCGGAGCGCACCTATCCTCTCCCTGGCTCAGCCCGCTTCGTCGTAGATACCATTCCCGATGCAGGCCCGCTGGCTGGGCTGCATGGGGGGCTGTCGGCCGCGCGCGCACCGGCAGTCCTCGTGCTCGCCTGCGACCTTCCGTTTCTCACGACGGACACACTCACGCACCTGCTCAATGCCGTGACGGAGGAGACGGAAGCCCTCGTCGCCGAAGCGGAAGGCCGCACCCAACCGCTCTGCGCCGTCTATGCCCGGCGCGTGCTGCCGACAGTGGAGAGGCAACTCACCGACGGCACGTATGCGATGCACACGCTCCTCGACCGACTCACCGTCCGCACCGTGACGGTGCCCGCCAAGGCGCTGCACAACGTCAATACGCCTGCCGATGTGCCGGACAGCGCTCAGTACTTGTAACCCGCTGCTTCCTCCTCGCTCAACTCCACCCCGAGCCCCTCAGCAATACGGTTGACAAAGTTGAAGTACGCGGTGATGAGCGCGATGTCGAGCACGTCGCTGTCGGAGAAACCGACGGCCCGCAAGGCGTCCACATCGGTCTCGCTGACGGCGGCGGGGGCTCGCGTGAGCGCCACCCCATAGTCGAGCATGGCGCGCTCGCGGGCCGACAGGTCAGCGGCCGTATACTCCTCAACGACCTGCGCGACGCGGGTCTCATCTTTCCAGTAGGCATTGAGCGCCTCGCTGTGGTGGCGCGTGCAGTAGGCGCAGCCGTTCGCGGCCGAGACGACCGTCGCCAGCAACTCCCGCTCGGCGCGCTTCAGGCCGGACCGACTGAAGAGCAGCGCGAGGTAGAGGTCCATGTGCGTCCGCATGGCCTCGGGATGGAGGCTGTGCACGCGCATGATGTTGGAGAGCTTGCCGCGTGCCTGCTCGATGTGGTCGTAGACGGCGCGGAGTTCGCCGGTGGCGTCGGTTTCGGGAGTGACATCGATCCAGGCCATGCGAGCAGGGAGTTGGAGGGCGGCGGCGAACGTAGCCAAGCGCCCGACGCCAAAGCCTCACGGAAGCATCCAGGCCGCGCGGTAGCGCGCGTACTCGGCCTGGGGCAACTGCACCAGCACTGGCCTCGCCTCCCCATGGAGCCAGGCCGCGACGGCATCCATCGCCTCGGAGCGCATGGCCGTGCAGCCGGAGGGCGTCGAGCCGGGCCCGCGCCAGACGTGGAGGAAGATGCACGAGCCGCCCCCCGGTTCGGCCTCGGCGTTGTGCGCCACGATCACGCCGAGGCGATACAGGTCGTCCCGGCGGCGCATTTCCTCGTGGCTCGTCCAGTCCACGGCCACCGAGTCTCGGGCGAGGACACGGTTGTAGTAGCGCGAGGCGCTGTCGTCCACGCACTCGACGCTCGCGTTCGTGGCGATGTAGGGGAGTCCGGTGTCCGCAGCCTCGGCGTAGCCGAACGTCTCGGTGAGCGCGAACACGCCTGCGGGCGCCCGCCCATCGCCTTCCTGCTTCACCGGGCCGTCCACTCT
>JABDIZ010000393.1 GCA_013003465.1 Rhodothermaceae bacterium | reverse complement strand
GTCCTCGTCGAAGGCCTCGTTGACCTTGCGGCGGACGACCTTCATCGTAGGCGTGAGCAGTTCGTTGTCCACCGTCATGAGTGTCGGCACGAGATGGAACCGCTTGACCTGATTCCAGTGGTCCATCCCCTTGTTGGCTTCGGCCACGAGGTCCTCGTACTTGGCCTGCACCTTGGGATGCGCCAGCAGCGCTTCGTCGGAGAGGTTGGCATCGAGGTCCTTTTCCTTGGCCCAGCCCCGTAGCACCTCCATGCCGGGAAACACCAGCGCCGTGCAGTACTTCTGCGAGTTGCCTACGATGACGGCCTGCTCAATGAGCGGGTCCTCCGTGAGTGCGTTCTCGATGGGCTGCGGGATGACGTACTTGCCCGTCGAGAGCTTGAAGAGCGCCTTCTTGCGATCGGTGATACGGAGGAAGCCTTCGTCCGTCATCTCACCGATGTCGCCGGTGTGGAACCAGCCGTCGGCGTCGAGCACCTCGGCCGTTTTTTCGGGCTCCTCGTAGTACCCCACCATGATGTGTGGGCCACGTGAGAGGATCTCTCCGTCTTCGGCAATGGCCACCTCCACCCCCGCAATCGGCTGCCCGACGGCCCCGGCGCGGTTGTAGCCCGGACGGTTCATCGTGATGACGGGGCTCGTCTCGGTGAGACCATAGCCCTGATAAACCGGAATGCCAAAGGCCGAGAACGAGTTGGCGAGGTCGGGCCGCAGCGCCGCGCCGCCGACGGCGCAGACTTTCACGCGCGTGAGCCCGAGCCGCTCGCGCAGCTTCGAATAGACGAGCTTGTCGGCGAGGGCGTACTTGATCGGGTTGAGGCCGCCGTTCTCTTTGCTGAGGTCGTAGTCCTTAGCGAGTTCGAGCGCCCAGTTGCCGATGGTCTTTTTCAGCCCTTCACTCTCGCGGATGCCGAGGAGCACCTTGTCGTAGACCTTCTCCAGCACCCGCGGCACCGACACGAAGAACGTGGGCTTGACCTCGGCGAGGTGCGCCACGATGCGGTCCGGGTCGGAGAAGTAGACGGACTGCCCGTACGCAAGCGAGAGAAACGAGAGCGTCCGCGCGAACACGTGCGTGAGCGGCAGGAACGTGACGACGTTCTCGTTCTGGTGCTTGAGGATCTTGAACCCGGTGAGTGCCGCGTACAGGTTCGACGAGATGTTTTCGTGCGTGAGCATGACGCCCTTGGGGAGCCCCGTCGTGCCCGAGGTGTAGATGAGCGTGGCGAGGTCGTGGGCGTCGATCTGCTCGCGGAGCGTCGTCGGCTCGTCCGGGTTTTGCGCGAGCCGCTCGCTCCCCATTGCGCGCAGGGCAGCGAGCGTGTGGAGCGTCAGGCCTTCCGGCAGCGAGACGCCCGCGCCATCGCCCTCGGCGAGGATCACGTTGGTCACGTCGGTCCGGCCCACCCACTCGGCCGCCTGCGCCAGCATCTCGTCGTTCGAGACGAAGAGCGCCTTGGTCTTGCCGTTCTGGGCGACGTACACCAGGTTGTCGGCCGTGTAGGTGGTGTAGAGCGGCACGTTGACGATGCCCGCGATGAGGCAGCCCATGTCCACGAGCGTGAAGTACATGTCGCTGTTCATGAACATGGCGACGTGGTCGCCCCGCTCATAGCCCAGCGCGTGCAGGCCAAGCGCGATCTCGTCGGCGGCTCGCTTGAACTCGTCATTCGAGAGCGTCAGCCAGCCTCCCCCCTCTTTCGGCTGGTTGAAGGCCTTTGGGTTGGGATACATCTCGACCGCTTCATCGAGCAACGAGGGCAGCGTGCGACCAAGGACGACATCGCCCGAATCGGGCGCAGCGGTGTAAATCTGGAGCGACATGGTGGGAAGGGTCGGAATGAACGGTACCCGCCGGGAGACGCCCGGCTGGACCTCTGAAAATAAGCGGTTGGCCTCACACGTGCGACGCCCTGCACAATATCCTCGGAGCCAGGGAGGATGCAGCCAGAACTGAGGGCTGAGAGTGGGCGCCAAGCCTCTGCTTCCTCGGCCTTTCCCTCGGTGTGCGTCCGTTTGTTCTGTTCTCTAGCTCGCGGGGGTTCCTACTCGGAAACCATCGAGGGCGTGGCGGATGGCGGCGTCCACGAACGTCTCGTCGGCCACCTTGACGTCCACGCGCTCGGCGAGAAGGAGCGAGACGAGTCCGTGCAGGGCCGTCCAGAGGACATGCGCGCTTACATCGGCGTTCTCGACGTTGAACACGCCCTCCTTCACCCCATCGGCGATCACCTCGGCGAACAGCTCCAGGTTGCGCCGCGCCCGCCGGTAGTTATCGGCCGGGTAGCGGGCCATCCGCTCCGGGTGCAGTTGGAACATCACCTGGTAGTACTCCCGGTTCTCCAATCCGAAACGCACGTAGGCGCGCGCCATCGCAGCAAGGCACGCGACAGGCGATGGCGGCTCGCAGGCGTCGCGGCCCGCCGCCAGCTGGGCGTGCAGCTGCATCATCCCTTCGTCGATGAGGGCGTGGATGAGGGCGTCCTTGCTCTCGAAGTGGAGGTAGATGCTCGTAGCGCTACACCCGACGGCGCGGGCGATCTTCCGCATCGAGAGGTGATCGTAGCCCTCGGCCACGAGCAGATGGCGCGTTTGGTCGAGGATGGCACGGCGGAGGTCGGTGCCGTTGGGGCGCGCGTCGGGCATAGAGTTAGAAGGAAACGCGGAAGCGAGGGGCCAATATATTCCGCCTGTCCTTCTGAATGCGCCTCATGTCTAGCCCTCCGACCGTTTCTTCGCCCCTTCGCACCTCAGGCGTTCCTGCCCACACCGCCAGCGATCTGCCGCCCGTCGTGGAACGGTTCTGCCGCTACGTGCAGATCGACACGCAGTCCGCTCCTACCTCGGCGACGTTTCCCTCCACGGCCAAGCAGATGGACCTGAGCCGCCTGCTCGTGGATGAGTTGTGCGCCATGGACCTCGCCGATGCCGAGTTGGACGAGCACGGCTACGTCTTCGCCACGGTGCCATCGTCCCTTCCCGCGGAGGACGCGGCACGCCTGCCCACCGTCGGCCTCGTGGCGCATGTAGACACCTCGCCTGACGCGCCCGGCGCGAATGTCCGTCCCCTCCTCCACCCCGACTACGACGGAGCGGCCTTCGCGCTTCCCGGCGATCCCGCAGTGACGCTTGATCCCGACCGCCAGCCTGCGCTTCGTGCTCATCTCGGCCATACGC